>CAKSGI010000087.1 GCA_934454005.1 uncultured Eubacteriales bacterium
TATAGATATGGAGAACGAAAATGTTTTAGCAAAAGGAAATTGTGAAAGAATATGAATTGATGGAGGCATTATAACTCATAAGTTACCGGATGGAAGATCAAAGGTATTATCTGTTAATATGAGTAATCATACAGAAGCTTTTATGAATGTAAAAGATATGCTTTTAGATAATGAAGTTGGAGTGATAAAAAAATTAAATGAGGTTTCGGCGATTGGTCATAGAATTGTTCAAGGTGGAGCGTTATTTAATAAATCTGTTTTAGTAGATGAAGATGTGATTAAAGGAATAGAGAGTTTAATACCTCTTGCACCGCTACATAATAGTGCTCATGTTCAAGGAATAAAAGCTTGTATGGATGTGTTTGGAAAAAATGTTCCAGAAGTAGTTGTGTTTGATACCTCCTTTCATTCAACTATGCCCGCAAAAGCATATATGTTTGCTGTTCCTTATGAGTATTATGAGAAATATAAAATAAGAAGATATGGGTTCCATGGAACGTCACATAGGTATGTTAGTAATAGATGCGCAGAGCTTATGAAGAAAGATATAAAAAAATTGAAATTAATTACATGCCATTTGGGAAATGGATCATCTATTACAGCGATAGACTCTGGTAAGGTTATAGATACAAGTATGGGGCTAACACCGCTAGATGGTTTTATGATGGGAACAAGGAGTGGAACATTGGATCCCTCTGTTGTTACATTTATAGCTGAAAAGGAAAATATGACTCCAGAAGAAATGAGCAATATGTTAAACAAAAAATCAGGATTGTTAGGTATTTCTGGTATATCAAGTGATGATAGAGACATTTGTAAGGCAGTTGAGAATGGAAACGCAAGAGCTAAACTTGCCCATGATATGCTTGAGTATGAAATAACTAAATTTATTGGGGGTTATATGGCTGTTTTAGGAGGATGTGATGCAATAGTATTTACAGCAGGATTAGGAGAAAATCAATCAAGTCATAGGCAAGTGGTTTGCGATAATTTATCTTATTTAGGAGTTAAAATTGATTCTCAACTTAATGAAGTTATGGTTAGAGGAAAAGAGGGAAAAATATCATCTCCTGACTCTAAAATAGATGTGTATGTGATACCAACTAATGAAGAATTATTAATTGCGAGAGATACAAAAGAAATAGTAGAAAACTTAGAATAAATTTTTTATTAAAATATGTGTTAATTTAAAAGTATAAATAAAAAGGGAGTGTTTTTAATGTTATGTCCAAAGTGTGGTAGTGTTACTTCTAATGAATCAAAATTTTGTGAAGTGTGTGGTGAAAGTTTGCATAGTAATGAACAACATCCTGTGGCGCAAGATAAAGTACAAAATTATCCTGTGATAAAAGATTATATGGTATTTTCAGTTTTAGTATTGGCGTTTTGTTCTAAAATTTTTGGTGCAATTGCGTTAGCGAATTCATCTAAAGTTTCTGCGTTATTATATAGTGGAGATATCACAGAGGCAATGGAAGTTTCTAAAAAAGCAAAAAAATGGTGCATAGTAGCATTAATTTTAGGGATATTAAAAGTTGTTGCTATTGTTCTATCTGTGATATTATTTTCCTGCATTTTTATGATGAGTTATGGATCTGGAATTAATTATTTTTCTTACTGATAACTTAGTTTGAAAGAGTATAATATGTTAGATGACGCTAATAAAACAAACGAAAAAAATTTGTTTAAGGATAAAAATGATGAACGTAGTCAAAAAAATAGTGTAAACAATTATATGGTGTTTTCTGTGCTAACTACAATATTTTGTTGCTTTATTTTTGGAATAATTGCCATAATTTATTCGAGTAAGGTTTCAAAGATGATTGCGGCAGGAGACATTGATAATGCTATTAGATTCTCTAAAATAGCAAGAAATTTAGATATAATAGGAATAATATTAGGAGTATTGTTATTTTTAGTGTATTCTATATTGGCTTTTATGGGAGCGTTTACATTTTATGGGATTTACTATTAAAAATTGGAGGTTATCTTATGTTTTGTCCAAACTGTGGATTTGAAAATATTGACACAAATGTATGTCGAAATTGTGGAGAAAAGTTAAATTTAAGAAGTGAAAATTTAGATAGTAATGAGGAAAATAATCATATAAATTCTAATGAACAATCTGCAAACTATAATGGAGCAAATGGGTGCAATGATTCCGATAATAAAAAATTTAATAGTTGCGATGAAGTGAATCCTTATGAAAATCCTTATTCAAATAGACAATATGTTACTAATCAAACAAGTACTTATAGATCGTACCAAGATCAAAATCAATATAATAATCAAGGACATCATGAGAATAATTTTAAACCGGTATATAATTATATGGCTTGGTCAATATTGTTAACAATTTTCAATTTTTGTTCTTGTGTTGGTGCTGTGTTAGGTGTAGTTGCTATAGTTTATTCATCAAAGGTTACTACTTATTTAGCATTAGGAGATATTGATAATGCGCATGTAGCTTCAAATGTAGCAAAAGTTTTAAATATAATTAATTCTATTATTTTAGGATCTATAGTTGTATATTATGTTGTATTTATGCAATTGGGATATGTAGTATTAGACTACTCTACATGGTTAAGGTGATCTAAAATGATAAAAATAATAAAAAAGTATTCAAGGATGTCTTTAACAATTTTATTATTATTAATGATAGCCGGGACGATGTTTTTGTATTTTAATGTTCCAGGAGAGTCAAAAATTTTTCTGCCATGTTTTTTTCACTATATAACTAATTTATATTGTCCGGGTTGTGGAAGTACTAGATTATTATATTCTTTAATACACGGTGATATAGTTACAGCTTTAAAATGTAATATATTAGTATTAATTTTTATTCCTATACTTTTTTATTCATTTATAGTTTTATGTGTTAATATATATTTAAAAAAACAAGTTTTAAGGCCTATAAATTTTACTCCTGCTATTTCTAGAGCAATTGTAATTATAGTTATAATATTTACTATTTTTAGAAATATACCACTTGTTCCATTTTCATATTTAGCCCCAATTAGCTTAGTGTAAGTTATTTTTAAAAAATTATTTTACCCCCATTTATTAAACTGTTAATTTTAATGTTTAATAGATGGGGCTATTTTATAGTATATTATAAATACTCGGAGTTTCAGTATCTACGAGGTCATTTATTGATGATTTTATTTTTGATGTTTCTATATAAAACTGATATAAGTTTAATGTAGATAAACTTACTTCCATAATTTCCATAGATTGATCTATATCTTCTAAGCTTTTGTGATCTACAAATATTGCGAGTTTATTGTGACTTTTGTTCCATTGAGACGAAATTTGCTCGGCAAATGATATGGCATTTTCAAGATTTCCAATCGATACAGTTTCTTCTATTTCAGAAATTTGAGATTCTATATTTTCGGCTATATTTGATACCCATATAATCTCGCCTATACATAATCCAATTACTACTATTAAAGTTGAGATAGCTATCCATATGCGTTTCAATTTTGCACTTCCTTTTCTATGATATAATAATCTCTATTTTTATTGGCTGTCATAATGAATACATCTTTTATATCTAACCCTTTTCCTTCTAAAATTCCATACACCCAATCTTTTGTTAATCCGCAAAGTGATATGCAAAAGTCAGATATTTCACCGTCATTTATAATAACAGTTTCTAATCCGGTATCTGGGATAACTATTCCGAGCATAGATGCATCGGGTGTTCTATTTTGTGGTTTTTTTAAGACACTGAGTTTACCGTTTGTTTCAACTATGCCATAAGCAACCTCTTGTATATTAAATATATCTAATTGACGTAATTCTTCACTTAAATCTTCTATAGTCATTCTTAATCTTCTCATTTGAGTTTGATCGACTTTTCCATCATTTATTACGATGATAGGTTTTCCACAAATAAATCTTCTGAATTTGGCACTTTTGACCATTAGGCAGGATGCTATTATTTCACATATAACTAAAACAAATATAGGTATAAAACCACTTAGTAGCGGTTGTGCGGTGTTTTGCATTGGAATCGCGGCAATATCAGAAATTAAAAGAGTTACAACAAGTTCTGATGTTTGAAGTTCGCTTATTTGTCTTTTTCCCATAATTCTAATAGCTATTATTATTATTATATATAAAAGTATAGCTCGTATTAAAGAAATTACCATAAATATTATTCCTCCTCTATGGTTTTGGACTACTTAAAATAGCTTTACACTCTATCCTTAAAATATTCACAAATAATGGAATAATTAGTTTATTTATTGTAAAAATAAAATCAATCACGGTTATAAAACATTTTAGTCTTTATATTTTTACTTAAAGAAAATATTATCATTATTTGGAGGTAATATTGTTGTTTAGATATATAAAAACTCTTATAGATATGTATACGAAACCTGCTATAAAAAAGGATATAAATAAAAATAATATTCATATGGAGAAATCTCTTCATATGAATATAAAATATTTTAAAGAACAGTTTAATGGCAGTGCAGATTTGACAATTAGGGAAATAGATATAAGTGGAACTAAAGCAGCGATTATAACAATTGAAGGAATGATAAATAAAGAAACTCTTGCTAATTCAGTTATTAATCCTATAATGAATGGTGAATATAAAAAGAGTAGCCCATTGGATAAATATATATATTTAAGGGATAGTTTATTATCAACTTCTGAGCAAACAGAGGTAAGTGATTATGAACAAGCCTTTAAACTAGCTATGTCTGGATTTGTATTGTTATTAGTGGATGAATGTGATTTTGCTCTTGCTATAGGAATTCAAGGATTTAATTTTAGAAGTGTTTCTGAGCCAAGTTCAGAGGTTATGCAAAAAGGAGCAAATGAGGGATTTGTTGAACCATTAAGAATAAATATGACTCTAATAAGGCGAAGAATAAAAAATCCGAAGCTTAAATTTGAAACTATGCAGTTGGGATCTGTTAGTAAAACAGATATTTGTTTATGTTATTTAACGGATATTGTGTCTGATAAAATATTAAATGAGGTTCGCACTAGATTAAAAGAAGTAGATTTAGAAACTATTATAGCTTCAGGGTATATTACACCATATTTGGAGAGTAAAGGTGATTTATCGTTATTTAGTAGTGTTGGTACTTCAGAGAGACCAGATACCATATGTGGTAAAATCGCAGAAGGGAGGATAGCTATATTAGTAGATGGAGTCCCAGAAGTAATTATAGTTCCTTATTTGTTTGTTGAATATTTTCAAACATTGGATGATTATGAAAATAAGCCATATTTTGCAACATTTACAAGATGGTTAAAATATTTGTCTTTTTTTGTTGCGATTTTTCTTCCAGGTTTATATGTGACTGTTGGAACATTTAATCCGGAACTTTTTCCGGAGGAATTATTAAATAAAATAGCTACTGCGGTATCAGAGACGCCTTTTAATTTAATGACAGAAGCATTAATTATACATTTCATATATGAAATTATGAGAGAGGCAGGTCTTAGACTTCCTAAGACTTTAGGACATGCGGTTAGTATAGTTGGTGCGCTTGTAATTGGAGAAGCAGCAGTTAACTCAGGTCTTATAGGAGCACCAACACTTATGATTCTTGCAATTACTGCTATTTCTTCATATGTTATACCTAAATTATATGAACCAGTGGCAATTTTAAGATTTGTTTTTATAATTGTTGGAGGAACTATGGGAACCTGGGGTATTATGCTATTATTTTCGGCAATACTTGTTAATATATGTTCTAAAAATAATTTTGGTGTTCCATTTACAGCACCTTTATCTCCATTTAGTATGTTTGGGATGAGAGATGTTGTTGTGAGAATGGGATGGAAAATTCTTGGGAAAAGGGAAAATATGGTACAAACGATGCCCGGATCTAATGTAAAGGATGAATAACGTTGATAACAAATAAACCTGTAATAACAACTGGACAACTTTTTGGTATGCTTTTTATAAGTAGAATGATTGTAAATATGACATATAATCCATCTACAACTGGTGGAGAAAGTATGTGGGATCATGTTTTATCATGTGCAATATCATTTGTATTAACATTTTTAATGGTAATTCCTGTATATATTTTGTGCAATTTAAGGGGTGGAATTGACATTGCTAATATATCGTATTTGCTGCTTGGAAAAATAGGAGGTATTATTTGCTTTATATATACTTTGTATTTTATATTTGTTGCAATTTATACGTTATCTATGTTTAATAGCTTTGTTTCAAATGTTATGAGCCCTAAAACACCGTTATTGACTTTGTCATTTGCGGTTGTAATTGTAGCTTCCTATGCGGCCTGTAAGGGTATAGAAGGAATAGCAAGAGCTTCATTTTTTATTCTGGTATTAGTAGTTATTGCAATTATTTTTATAATTTTGGCTTTAATTCCACAAGTAGATGTAAGAAATTATCCGGCTTTTATGTATGATGGCAGTAGTCAGACTATAAATGGAGTAATTTTAATGTTTTCTAGAACTTCATGTATACCAGCTATGGCGATGCTTTTACCTTTATCAAAAGGAAATAAGAAAACTGGTATAATAATTTGGAATATATCAGTTTATTTGACAATTGCAATTCTAATTACAGTTATAGTAGGTTCTCTTGGAGATTATTTAAAAACTCAATCATTTCCGATATACACAGCAACCTGTATAGCAGAAATGGGCATATTGAGAAAGTTAGATGCTTTGTATCTTGGAATTTGGATGACAGGGTTATTTGTAAAAATTTCTCTATTTATATATTTAGCTTCATCTTGTGTAAAAAAGGTTTACAGGAAAAGATCTTTTAAGATGTCAGCATCTATAATAGGCTTTTTAATTGCTATTCTAAGCTTTTATGCATCGAATTCAAGTAAAATTATATCTTATTTTTATAATATAAATATTATTGCAATGTTTACATTAATAACAGCTGTTATAATTCCTCTATTTTTGATAATCGTAAACTTATTAAAAAACAGGAGGAGTTGTAAATGAAATTAAAAATTTTGATTTCTATAATATTATTATCAATATTATTTACCGGTTGTTCTAAAAGAGAGCAATTGGATGAACGTATGATAATACAAGGAGTAGGTATAGACAGAATTGATGGGATATTTAATATTACTATTCAACAGTTTTCGGCCTCAGGGTCAAGTGAAAAAGAAGCTGAGGCTCAAGTAGTAAAAGCGAAAGGTACTTCGGTTATGGAGGCATTTTTAGATCTGAGTCTTCAAACAGGAAAAGATCCTATGTATTCGCAAAATTTTTTAATAGTAATAGGTGAAGATACGGCTTATAATGGAGTTAACGATATATTAGATTTTTTCATAA
>CAKSGI010000088.1 GCA_934454005.1 uncultured Eubacteriales bacterium
CTATTATTCTACGTTGATTTTGGCTTTCTATTCAGAGATCCCAATTAAAAATCAACGTTTTTTTGTTCATTTTAAGAATAAAAATTATAATAAAATTCGTATTTTAAAATATTAAAATTTAAAATAATTATAGACACAAAAAGTAAAATATGGTAAAATAGTATTGTAGTCAAAAGAAGGCTATAATAAATAAAAATGGGAGAATTTTATGAGAAAATCAACAATATTCACAAAAGAATTAAATTATATTAAAGATAATAAATTAAAAAAGTTCGCTGAAGAAATGATTGAAAGATTGCCTGATTATTTCTTTGAGATACCAGCGTCTTCAACAGGAAAATATCATCCTGGTTACGCACAAAATAAAGGTGGTTTAGTAAGGCATACACAAGCAAGTGTAAGAATAGCAAAGGAATTATTTAGAAATAATACTGTGCAAAATTTAAACGATATAGAAAAAGATATAGTTATAATTTCCTTGTTATTACATGATGGTCTAAAAAATGGAGAGAATTATCAATGTTACACAGCAAAGAATCATCCTTTGCAAATTGTAAATTTCATTAAGAAACAAAAAGATATTACAGGTTTAATAAATGCGGAAATTTTAAACGATATTCTAGGTTGTATTGCATCTCATATGGGAGAGTGGAACACAGATAACGCTGGAGAAAGAATATTGCCTATACCCAGATATAATACTGAGAAATTCGTGCATTTATGTGATTATTTAGCTTCAAGAAAATTAATAGAAATTAATTTCGAGGTGTAAATGATGGATAGTGATTTTTTAAATTATTTAGAAAGCATACCTGGTATAACAAAAGCAGAAGTAACACAACTGTTAATAGAGTTAAAAAATGAAATAAAAGAAGATAATGAGAAATTACCAGAGGAAATAATGGGATATATAGTCTTTATTTGTGAAAATAACCTAGATGAAATAATAGATTTAAGTAATGAGCTAAATGAACAATTAAAGACAAGAAAATTAATTGAAACATTAGATGATTTACTGATATATTATTGTGAACAAGAAGAGTTGTGCTTAATTTGTGGCGAACAATTGAATCATAATACATACTATGAAACAAATGAATACTTTGGAAGTAGATGTTGCGAAACTCAATCGAAATCGTGTTGTCCTAATGGATGTATATATTAAAATTTAAAATAATTAAAAGGAGTTTTAATTCATGAAAGAAATAGTGTTGGATTTAAAAACAAGCAGAATTTCTGAAAAATTAGAATTGATTTTTGTTAAGGACAAACTAGGAAACGATTATGAAATAGAAACAAGAACTAAAATAATTTATCTTGTGAATGGATTAAATAGACAAGCTAAAAAAGTTTTATCAGAAGATGAGATGGAAGACATATTATACAAAACACTTCCTTTTTAGATGATAAATGGAAGTGGTGATAAATGATACTATCTGTACATTTAAAGTAAATTATTGTCCTATGTGTAAAAAATATTAATACATGGAATTTATTTGAATGGAATAAGAATTGATAAGTAGGAGTGAATTATATGGGATATTGTGTAGAAGTAGATACTAATTATTTTGAATTTAACGTGACTAATGAAGAGAAAGTGTTAAGTGCTATAAAACAAGGGATTATAAATAAAGAAATAACTGGTGAAAGTTTAGTGAGTTTCAGTTCGGTTTTAGATAGCGAAACATTAGAAGAAGCTATGGCAGAATTAAGATTTAAAATGGAACGATGGGATTATACGAGTGCTACATTGCATTTCACTGGTGAGAAATATGGAGGATACGAATATGATCTATTTAAAGTATTAGCACCTTATGTTGCAGATGATGATTGTTATATACATTATACAGGTGAAGATGGTTAAATATGGAGATATTACTTCAAGGATGGACAATGTAAAGAAATTTATCCTACATGGGATATTTAATAAAATAAAAGTTTTAAGAGTATGGAGTGATTATATGAAAAACAAAGCTTACAATACAATGGTAATATCTTGTTTCCCAGGATGTGGAAAAACAGAATATTATAAATACGAAAATGTAGAATATCCTAAAACAATTTTTGATAAAAAAGTATTAGATAGTGATTCTAGTAATTTTAGTTGGATTAAAGACAATGAGGGGAATAACACAAAAGAGAGAAATCTTGATTTTCCTAACAATTATATAAAACACATAAAAGAGAATCTAGGTAAAGTTGACATAATATTTGTATCATCACATAAAGTTGTTAGAGATGCTCTAAAAGAAAATAATATTAATTATACTCTAGTTTATCCTAAGATGGAAGTTAAAGAACAATGGTTGAAGAGATTTGTTCAAAGAGGAGATACAAATAAGTTTATTAAATTTATAGACGAAAATTGGGATATTTTTATAAGAGAAATGCAAGAAGAAGATTTCCCTAATCATAAAGTATTAGATGGGGACACTTATATGAGAAGTTTTGGTGTAATGTCTAGTATAAAAAATGCCAATTGTTATGAGATAGTAAAATAAGAAATCAATATGGCTATATATTTTTATATAGTCATATTAATATAAAAATTTAAAATAAAATATAGGAGTTGTTGTAATTGAAAATTATTAAAAGAGATGGACGTATACAAGAGTATAAACATGAAAAGGTGAAAAATGCCATAATGGGGGCTATGAAAGAAGTTGGAAGTCATAATTTGGATATTGCACATAATATATCGGAAAACATAGAAGATTTATTTAAAGCAAGAAATGAAGCAATAGACATTGAGAGAATACAAGATATTATAGAAAACCTATTAATGGAATACGACGAATATGAAGTTGCTAAAGCTTACATAAAATACAGAGAAGACAGAAGGCAAAAAAGAGAAAGTAAAAGCGGTTTAAATATGAAGATTTCAGAGTTGGTAAATATGGAAGGTGATTACTTAAAAGCTAACGCTAATAAAGATGCCAAAGTTTTTAACACAAAAAGAGATTTACTTGCAGGAATCATTTGTAAAGAGTATGCATTAAACAACATATTACCTAAAGATGTAGCTGAAGCACATAAAAACAATGAAATATATTGGCATGATCTTGATTATAGTCCGTTTTTCCCAATGTTTAACTGTATGTTGATAGATTTTAAAGGAATGTTAGAGCAGGGATTTACAATAGGCAATGCAAATGTTGAGACGCCTAAGAGTATAGAAACTGCAACTGCTTTGGTTGCTCAAATTGTAGCAAATGTAAGTTCAAATATTTATGGTGGTACAAGTTTTAATAGAGCTGACGAAGTCTTAGAACCGTACGCTATAAAAACATATAACAAACATTTTATAAATAGTGAAAGATACATAAAAGACATTAAGCTGAGAGAAGAATACGCTAAAGATATGACAAAGAAATCAATATATAATGCCATGCAGTCTTTAGAATATGAATTAAATACAATATATAACTCGAATGGTCAAACACCCTTCTTCACAATAGGATTTGGATTAGGAAAATCATGGTTGTGTAGAGAAATACAAAAGGCTATATTAAAAGTTAGAGAGCAGGGTTTGGGAGTTGATAAAAAAACAGCAGTATTCCCTAAATTGATATTTGTTCAAAAAGATGGCTTAAACCTTAAAATAGGCGATCCAAACTTTGATATAAGACAGATGGCTTTAAAGTGTACTGTAAAAAGAATGTATCCTGATATAATTAATTATGAAAAACTTATTGAAATAACTGGAAGTTTTAAATTTCCTATGGGTTGCAGAAGCTTCTTAGGAAAATACATAGACGAATGTGGTGATGAAATTCATGACGGACGTAATAATCTAGGTGTTGTAACAATAAACTTGCCTAGAATTGCTTTAGAATCAAAAGGTGATAAAGCTGAATTTTGGAACATATTAAACAAAAGATTAGATATATCTAAAAAAGCGTTAATGTATAGAATATCAACATTAGAAAGAGCTAAAGTAGAAAATGCTCCAATACTTTATCAATATGGTGCAACAGGAAAAAGGTTAAAAAAAGATGATAATATAATTGATATATTCAAAAATGGCAGAGCTTCTGTGTCATTAGGATACATAGGTTTATATGAAGTTGGTGCAATGTTCTATGGCGGTGAATGGGAAGATAACAGGGAAGCCAAAGAATTTACGCTGGATGTATTAAAAACATTATATAATTCAACGGAAAAATGGAAAAAGGAAACGGGTTATGCTTTTTCAATATACGCAACTCCTGCTGAAAGTCTTACTCATACGTTCTGTAAAAAAGATAGAGAAGATTTTGGATCTATTGAAAATATAACCGACAAAGAATATTACACAAACAGCTTTCATTACGATGTAAGAAAGAATCCTAACCCTTTTAAGAAAATAGACTTTGAATCTGAATATTTAAAATATACTCCTGGTGGAAATATAGTTTATTGTGAATTTCCTTCTATGTTAAATAATATAGAAGCTTTAGATAAGGTATGGACATATTCTTACGACAAGGTAATGTATTTTGGGACAAACACACCAATAGATAAATGTTATGGCTGTGGATTCGAAGGAGAATTTGAAGCAACTGACAATGGTTTTAAATGTCCTCAATGTGGAAATACAAGTCCCGAAACAACTTCTTGTTGTAGAAGGCAATGTGGGTATTTAGGAAATCCCCTACAAAGACCATCCGTTCATGGAAGATTAAAAGAACAACAAGCCAGAAAGAAACATATGTAGTTAGAAAGGCGTATCTTTATGAAATACTCAAAAATAGAGCCATGCGACTTTATTAATGCAAGTGGGGTAAGTGTAACAGTTTGGGTGTCAGGATGTAATAAGATGCCCAAATGCCCTAATTGTTGGAATAAATGTGCATGGGATTTTAATTATGGTATTGAATATACAACTAAAACCGAAAAAAATATAGAAAACTATTTAAAACAACCATTTATAGATAATTTGGTATTATGTGGTGGTGAATTTACAGATAATCTACAAGAAATATGGATATCCAATCTTATCAATATAGCTAAAAAATATAATAAAAAAGTGTGGGGATATTCAGGTTATAGATATGAGAATCTCATAAATGATGCAAGTAAGAAGTATATTATAGAGCAATTAGATTATTTAATAGATGGGGAATATATAGAAAGATTAAAAAACTTAAATGGAAAGCCTTTTAGAAATTCAGAAAACCAAAGATTAATAGATATACAAAAGAGTATTAAAGAAAATAAAATTGTAATATTAGAATAAAAGGAAAGTTAATAAAATTGAGTTTTTATTATAAATAATATATAAAGATATTTAAACTATAATTATATACAAAAATAATAAAAAATATTCATTAAAATTAAAAATAATTATTTACATTTAAAGGAATATATGTTATTATATATTTGTAAGGGAAATAATTAATAAATTTGAAAATTAAGGAGAGAATTGAAATGAAAAAAATTATTAAAGTAAAATATTTTAACGATAAATTAGAAAAAATTAATAAAATATCAATAGGAGATTGGATAGATTTAAGATCTGCAACAACAATAAAGCTGAAGAAAGGTGAGTTTAAACTTATACCACTAGGCGTAGCAATGGAACTGCCTAAAGGATATGAGGCTAATATAGTGCCTAGGAGTTCTACTTATAAGAATTTTAAAATAGTACAAACTAATCATTTTGCTGTAATAGACGAATCTTATTGTGGTGATAATGATCAATGGTTTTACCCAGTTATAGCGATGGAAGATACGGTTATAAAATTTAATGATAGAATATGTCAATTTAGAATAAATAAAAAAATGGAAGAAATTGAAATACAACAAGTAGAAACATTAGGTAATGACGATAGAGGCGGAATAGGTTCTACAGGTATAAAATAATATAACAAAATATTATTTATATTGACATTATTTATATTTAATGCTAATATTTAAAATAAATATTAGCTTAAAATATAAAAGTAAAAAAATGGGAGAAGGGGGTATTTTATATGAAAAGAAATAAAAAAGATTCTCAAATATTCAAACATAATAACAAGGAAAGATTATGCTTTTGTTGCAATACGTTACAAGGTCACAAAGATGATATACAAGTTTTCAAAATAAACAATAGAGAATATGGTTCTATTTTTGATGGCGATGAAATGGAAATACAACTATGTCCTGAATGTGCGAAAAAAGTAAAACAGGAATGGTTTGATGAAACACCAGAATACGATGAGGATAATATAGAAGTGTACAAGTTGGAAGATAAAATAAGAGAATTTATAGATACCAATATTACGGTTGTAGAAAACCTAGAATATATATATAATTGTCCTAATCGTCTAATGATACCTCCTAAAATAGATAGGGATGATTGGATTAAAACAGAGATGACATTGAAAAATATAAAAAGTAGACTTCAATGGTTTTAATGAATAAACTTTACAAAGGATGGTGTTATAAGTGCATAAACTGCAAATTGAACAAATAAAAGAGAATTTAGATGACATATATACTAAACTTATGAATAATAAAAGCATAAATAAGAAAGATGTAGTATCTATGATGAATGAAATAGAAAGATTAACATTTATTTTGTTAAACACTATAGAAATGTCAAAATGTTAATCTTTAATTTGTTCTAGGGTTATTTTAACTCTAGCTCAAATATTTATATTAAAATTTAAAGTAGAAGGGAATAATAAAATGTTAAGACAAGCTATTATGAAAAGTATAATATATGTTGGAGCAATATTTGGGATTTCAAATTGTTTTATAGGATTTAAGATATTTAATATAATTATGGCGACTATATGTATTTTTGCTTTATACATAGATGCGGTAGTATATTTTAAAGATTTAAAATGCAAAAGAACAGTATTAAATGTGTTCTTAAAAATATTGTTGTTATTAATGTCTTATAAAGGTGGGTTATATTTAAGCAACTTAGCTTTTGGGCAAATAGGTTGCTTAATGTTGATAATAGTTATATTAACTACAATATTTAATAAGATATATTATACATTAGATAGAGAAAATTGAAAAGTGATTTAAAATGAATTTTATTAATGGAGAAAGAAATGATCGAGTTAAACAAAGAAAAATAATACTTGTTTTAGTTGTGGGCTTAAGACTGAAGTTATAAATATACATTTCCAAAAACCTAAAATGACAACAGGTAACTATATTAATTTATGTCCTAAATGTTCGCAAGAATTGATAACAAGATTAAAGAATTTTAAAGAATATAGTAGCAATGCCTAAATGGCATTGCTTTTTATTTTAAAAATATATATTAAAATTTAAAATTAATATTGACAATTAATTCAAAATGGTTTATAA
>CAKSGI010000089.1 GCA_934454005.1 uncultured Eubacteriales bacterium
TGGTAAAACTTCATTAAAATTCCTTTTTCTATTTGTATAAAAATGTGGATCAATCGAACAGTTTTTAAACGCTGTCAACCACTTATTTATATCAAAGCAGTCATTCCAACCGTCAAATTTACATCCTAATTTATAAGCCTCTTCTAATACATCACAAAGCTTTCTATCACCTCTTGCAAAAACTCCTTCTAAAAAACTAGTATTTGCTTCATGATAATTAAAACTAATTTTTTTACTCTCAATAGAACTTTTTAAGTATTCCTGTTTTTTCATCAGTTCACTTACTGTGTCTTGTGGCTCCCATTGAAATGGTGTAAATGGTTTAGGTACAAATGAGGAAACACTAAGTGTTACTTTCACTGCTTTTCTCTTTTGCCTATTTGGGTTCGAATAAAATGTATTTACAACCGTTTTCCCCAATTCAGCAATACCTTTAATATCATTTAATGTTTCTGTTGGGAGACCTATCATAAAATATAATTTTACCGAAGACCATCCTCCACTAAACGCTTTGTTACATGTATTTATCAGTTCCGTTTCCGTAACATTTTTATTTATAACATCTCTGAGTCTTTGCGTCCCCGCTTCTGGCGCAAAAGTGAGACCTCCTCTTCTAATACTTTTTAATTTATTTACAAGTTCATCAGAAAAAGCATCCACTCTCATAGATGGTAATGAAACACTAATTTTTCTTTCTTGGGTCCATTCAAACATAGTATCTAATAATTCATTAATTTTAGTATAATCACTTGAACTCAACGATGAAAGAGATATTTCATCATATCCTGTGCTATCACAAATATTTTTACACTGATTATCAATTGTAGCTACAGATTTTTCTCTTGTAGGTCTATATATATATCCTGCCTGGCAAAATCTACAACCCCTTATACACCCTCTAAAAATTTCTGCAACTGTTCTGTCGTGAACTATCTCTATAAATGGTACAATAAATTTATCAGGGTAATATGATTTATCAAGGTCCATCACTATTCGTTTATGTATAGTTTTGGGAACATCTCTATTTGGCACAACGCTTTTAATTGTTCCATTATTATTATAATTTACATCATAGAATTTTGGAACATAGACTCCTTTCATATTTGCAGCTTCTCTCAAAAACTCTTCTCTTGTAGAATCCATTTTTTTATGTTTTCTATAAAGCTCTATAACCTCTAAATCTACTTCTTCTCCCTCACCAATAAAAAATATATCAATAAAATCAGCTAGTGGTTCTGGATTACAGGCACAGGGTCCACCTGCAACAATAATTTGATTAAGACCTGTTCTATCTTTAGATTTTAAGGGGATATTAGCTAAATCAAGCATATTAAGAACATTAGTATAGCTAAGCTCATATTGAAGAGTAAATCCTATAAAATCAAAATTCGTTATTGAATCTCCACTTTCTAAAGCATAAAGCGGTATATTATTAATTCTTAATTTCTGTTCCATATCTATCCATGGCGCAAAAACTCTTTCACACCATATATAAGGTTTACTATTAAATAAACTATAAAGTATTTTTAGTCCTAAGTGCGACATTCCAACTTCATAAATATCAGGAAAACAAAAAGCAAATCTTACGTCGATATCCTTTATGTCTTTAACAACGCTATTTATTTCACCACCAACATATCTTCCTGGTTTTTGAACATCTAAAAGAAATTTTTCAACATTCTTGCTAATCATTTTGTTCCCCCAAAAATATAATATCAACCGTGCAAAATTATAATTTTTCTATATCCAGTATTTACACTTTCATTTAAAGTATCAACTGTAAACATTAGACTTTACTATCTAATATTCAGCATACCATTAGCTGTAAGATCTATTTCCTTTATACCAGAATCCCTGTTTTCTATAATTGCTGTTGCAATCTTATCTTCAACTTCTTTTCGAATATAATTTCTTATATCTCTAGCTCCACTTTTTCCATTAATGGTTTTTTTGGCGATGTAATTTAATGACTCTTTATCAAATTTAAACAATATTTCTCTTTCTTTTAATGTATCTACATATTCATTCAACATTAATCCTGCAATATCCCTATAGTTTTCCTCCGTAAGCCTTCTAAATACAATTATTTCATCAATTCTACTTAAAAATTCCGGCCTCAAAAACTCCGATAATGACTTCATTGCTTTTTCCTTCGACACATCAAATTCATTTTTGGCAAATCCTAGAGCAGACTCTTTTTTCTCACTGCCTGCATTAGATGTCATTACTATAACAGTATTCTCAAAATTGACTTCTCTTCCTTGTGCATCTGTTATTTTACCTTCATCTAATATTTGAAGTAAAATGTTCATAACATCCGGGTGCGCTTTTTCGATTTCATCAAATAACAAAACTGAATATGGCCTTCTTCGAACTTTTTCAGTAATTTGTCCAGCTTCATCATATCCGACATATCCAGGTGGCGAACCTATTATTCTAGATACTGAATGCTTTTCCATAAACTCAGACATATCAAGTCTTATCAAAGTTTCAGGAGAATCAAAAAGCTCAGTTGACAGTACTTTTACCAGTTCAGTCTTTCCTACACCTGTAGGTCCTACAAATATAAACGATGCTGGTCTTCTTCTAGGACTTATTTGTACCCTATTTCTTCTAACTGCTGCTGCTACTGCTTTTACAGCCTCATCCTGACCTATAATTTTCTTTCTTATATTATCTTCTATTTTTGACAATTTACCAAGTTGGCTTTCCTGTATTTTTGACGAAGGTATCCCCGTCCAAACTTCGATAACATGTGCTATATCCTTGTCCTTAACTTTTCCGTCTAATTTATCCTTAGGAATGCTATCAAATTTTTCTTCTAATTGTGCTAACTCACATCTTATGTCTGCCAGTCTTTTATAATCAACATTTTCTTGTTCTGATGATATCTGTTCTTCTTCCTATTTAAGTCCATCGATTTTATGTTTTAGTTTATCATACTCTTCTAACCTTTTATTCCTTAGCGCACAATAAGCACAAGACTCATCCAAAAGATCTATAGCTTTATCTGGTAAAAATCTATCTGTAATATATCGCTCAGACAAATTAACACAGCTTCTAATTAGCTCATTTGATATTTTAACTCTATGATAAGTTTCATAATATGATCTAATTCCCATCAAAACATCAACAGTATCATTAATAGATGGCTCTATAACAGTAACCGGCTGAAATCTTCTTTCTAACGCTGAATCTTTCTCAATATATTTTCTATACTCAGTAAATGTTGTCGCACCTATAACCTGTATTTCTCCTCTTGAAAGTGCAGGTTTTAGTATATTCGCAGCATTCATAGAGCCTTCTGCGTCACCTGTAGAGACAAGATTATGAACCTCATCTATAAACAAAATTACATCTTTAGCGTCTTTAACCTCTTCTATAAGTCCTTTAATTCTACTTTCAAACTGGCCTCTAAACTGTGTTCCTGCAACAAGAGATGTTAAATCTAGCAATTGTATCTCTTTATTTTTTAATCTATAAGGAACATCACCCTTAGCAATTCTAAGTGCCAACCCCTCAGCAATTGCAGTTTTTCCAACGCCAGGTTCACCTATAAGACATGGATTGTTCTTCGTTCTTCTACTTAATATTTGTATAACTCTAGCTATTTCTTTATCTCTACCTATAATTTTATCAAGTTTACCTTCCTTAGCCCTTTGAGTAAGATTATAGCAGTAAGTATCCATATGTTTTCTCTTTTTACGTTTTTCTGGCTTTTTCTTTTCATTTTTTGGCATCTTATTTTTTTTATCATTTAAATCTTCTTCTACGTTATTAGTTTCACTACCACCTTTAATAGAATTACCAACTATATTATTAAAAAACGACGGAAATACAGGTGCACCTCCTTTTACAAAATCATCACCATAAATATCATTATCTTCTAAAAATTCATCTAACTGATCTTGCATTAGTTCAAGATCTTCATCTGTTATCCCCATTTTATTCATCAAATCTGTAACTGGCTTAACTCCCATCTCTTTTGCACACATAATACATAATCCTTGAGTTGAATCATCACTTTTATTTGTAGAAATAAAAACAACCGCAGGCCTTTTTTTGCACTTTGAACAAAGCATAATATTTCTCCTTAAATCATTTTAACTATAATATACCAATAATCATCTTATTATTATTTAACTGTATTAATTGTAGATTTTTCTGAACTATCTTGCATAATATCTAAAAACAAAATAAAATATTTTACTAATGCAAAAAGCATTAATACTACTGTTATGCACATTAACGTTATTGTTAATGATTCTATCTCAATATTCCAAACTGCCTTTAATATTACTATAACTGCAACAGATATATAAAAAACTATAGTTGCAGTTTTTCCATACCATTTCGCTGATGGTGGAGTTTTATGATTTTTCAGCAAAATAATTCCAGCCAAAAGCATTAAAACTTCTTTAACAACCAAGACCAATATAATCGGCATTATAATAGGTACTTTCACACTCAAACAAACAACTACAGATAATAATGTTAACTTATCAGCAACTGGATCTAACATCATACCAACTTTAGTTATTTGATTAAATCTCCTTGCTATAAATCCATCAAACATATCACTAAAACCTGATATAGCAATTAAAACTACTGATATTACATAATTATCTATTAAAAAATAATATATAAATGGAAATATAATTATTATTCTTAACATAGACAATAAGTTTGGGACATTAAAAACCTTTTTTATACTATCTGTATTGGTCAAAAACATTCCTCCCCACTATTATAAATAATATTTCACATATAAACTATTATCTCACTTACTCAACCATTTCATTTGTAACAAATTTATAAAATAAATTCTCTTTATAAAAAGACTTAAATAAAATAGTTGATTCTATACTTTTATCAGAAAATAATTCTGGCTTTTCGTCTACAATAGGCAAAAGTACCTTTAACAAAGACACAATTATTGCTAAAATAAATAAACATTTAAGCCCACCTAATAGAGCACCCAATATATGGTCTAATTGCCTTAATCCTGGTAATCTCACAATCTTAACTAAAAATTTTGTTAAAAATTTAATCGGTATCATTAACACAAAAAACAAAACCGACATTGATATAGTTTTTATAACGCTAATAATAACTGGTGCAAAAAGATCAACTATTGCATAAGTGGCATTACCAGTAGTATTTTCAATAGTGCTTTCAACAGAACCAGAATCAACCCCAAACATACTTAAAGTTCCTGATAAAAACGATGGCAATTCCCTTAAAACAGCATCCGCCTTAGTATTAATATCCTGGCCTACATATTCATTTAATGTGCTACTAATATTAGCAACCATAATATTTCTTACATAATTATTATAAATAAGCTCAGATATAATATTAGATAAATATAAAGAAATTATTAAAGCCAAAATTGTTCCAACAAGATTCATAAAAGCTCTAACTAAACCTATTTTATAACCTGAAGTTATAAAAAATATAAATAAAACTAAAATTATTATATCAAGTAATATTCCCAAAAAAATAGCTCCTCAATTAAAACTAAATTATAATGTAATCATTTTCGTTGATATTATATCATAACATATAAATTATAACAAGATATCGCAAATTAGTTGTTAACAAATAATTAATCTTATATCAATATTTTATAAACTTCGCTAACTCCAAGCACATATGCTCCACCTGATGAAAAAAGTTCTATCTGCTTTCCATCCTCACCAACATCACATTCACCTTTTTTTTCTCCTTTTAAATTATATCTATATACTTTACCAGATTCTAAAACTGCAACATTTTTATATTTTAGTGATACATCCTTTACCTTTAATTCTGTTTCAATATTTAATTTTTGTTTTCCCGACGTATCAAAAGAAATAACACTACAATTTCTACCATCCTCTGTAGCAGATAAAGATACTACTATTCCTTCATCTATACTAGATTCAAAACATCTCAAAACCCTTTTTTCATACGAAAACTCACTCAGAAATCCTTTCTTAGTATTAGCAAATATAATTCCCTTATCTCCAACTAAAACTATATTGTTGTCTGATAAAAATGATGACGAGAATAACATATTAGAATCATATTCAAGTATATGCCTTGGAGTTTCAGACTTAAAATCGAATATATAAACAGCTGACTTAATCTTGCCATCTTTGGCCGAAATCCCCGATATTGCAGCATAATCTCCTGACTTATTTATAGAAACATCTGTTATATAGTATTCAGAAAAATAATACTTGTATCTTTCTTCATTTTTGGAAGAATATAATGTCATTTCATTAAAATATTCATTAGACTTGTTTACAATGATATAATCTCCCTTTTGGGATATATCTGCCGCAATTATATCACTTTCTAAAGTAGACTTAAAAATTGTTGCTCCTCTATTCTCTATTTGAAACCCTTTTCCACCAACATTATAAATTATAGCATATTTATTTTTCACTTTAATTTTAGGTAATGCATAACTATGTTGCTCATTTGATATCAGTTTTCCTGTTTTATTAAATGATGTAAACGATATATCACTTACCATAGATATATTTTTATTTATAATCTTAAAATTTCCATTTTCAACAAATGTACCATCTATATTTACAGGATATCCCTGGCCCGCCCCAATTCCTAACAAATCCTCTAAAATCCAACTAAAAATATTTCCAGAGTCAATTCTTCCTTTATTAGAAAACGAAAACACAAATATAGTACACAAAACTAAAATCAACACAGACATTAAAACTTTTTTTTTCTTTTTATTATCTCCTCTTTTTTTATGTTTATCTTTAATTTCTAGATATTTTATACTCTTCCCCTCGGCATCTTTTTCCTTAACCTTACTCATCCCAAAATTTCACCTCATCATAAAACACTCTATTTAAATAAAGCCCACATGATCTCGCTGTTGGACCCGCCTTAGTTCTATCCTTTTGTTCTATTATTTCCCTTATTCCATTTTTAGGAATTTTGCCCTGCGCAACCCTTAACAATGTTCCAACCATTATCCTAACCATATTGTACAGAAACCCATCGGCCTTAACCCTAATTAAAACCATATCATTTTCTCTTTCAACAGAAAAACTTTCTATAGTCCTCTCCATATTTTCTTGCTTTCTTTTATCCAATGTACAAAAAGATGTAAAATCATGTTTACCAATGAAAGCCTTTGAGGCTTCATTTAAAATATTTTCGTCAATTTTATACCAATAATGATATGCATACCCATCTAAAAATGGATTC
>CAKSGI010000090.1 GCA_934454005.1 uncultured Eubacteriales bacterium
TGCTTGCATTAGACAAAGGACATCCAAAAACGATGAACCTTTTGGAGATAATTGATGCATTTGAAAGAGCAAGCGGTCAGAGAGTTAAGTATATTATAGGGAATAGACGCCCAGGAGATCTAGCGGAGTGCTATTCTGATCCAACGAAAGCTAAGGAAGAACTAGGATGGACAGCTAAGTATGATATATTAAAAATGTGTGAGGACTCTTGGAACTGGCAGAAAAATAATCCAGATGGCTTTAGAAATATTAAGTAAACTGGGTGCAAAAATATAAGAAGGAAAAGCTTAACTAAAATAAAGCTTTTCCTTAATTTTTAGACTTAAAACCAATATAATTTTATGATAAATTAGTTGGTTTTTTTTCTGCGAGAGTCCAATTAAGATCAACATTTTGACCATTTCTTTGAACTACAACCTGAACAGTATTTCCAGCTGATATTTCACTTAGTATAGAATTGATTGCACTTGTTGTTGATACTTCTTTAGAATTGATAGATTTAATAAGATCTCCAGACCTAAATCCAGCAGTTTCCGCATTTGAGCCAGACTCAACTTTTGATACGTATACGCCTGTTTGAGATACATGGTACATTAGTGCTGCAGTAGGAGAGGTTACATCTACTAATGACATTTGTAAATCAACTCTACCTTTTACATATCCATACTCGGATAATTCTTCAATAACTTGTTTTACGGTATTGGCAGGAATAGCAAAACCTAGACCTTCAACACCACTTCCTGATGTTTTAGCAACTACTAAACCTATAAGATTACCATTATTGTCAAATAATCCACCACCTGAATTGCCAGGATTTACAGCGGCATTTGTTTGAAGTAATTTTCTTGTTATACCTTCCATACTTATATCTCTGTCTAATGCGCTTATAATACCGTCAGTGACGGTTCCACCAAGTTGCCCTAAAGGATTTCCAATAGCAATTGCTGTCTGGCCTACTTTTAGTTTAGAAGAATCACCAAATACAACTGGTGTGAGGTCTGTAGCATTAATTTTTAACAGTGCAACATCTTCCTTTGAATCTTGGCCAACAACTGTTGCTTCAAAATCATTGTCATTTTTTAATGTTACCGTTATTTTTTTAGCACCTTCAATAACATGATTATTTGTTACGATGTATCCGTCGTTAGAGACTATTACACCGCTTCCTGCACCTTTTGTGGTATATTGGTTCATAAAATTTTCGGTTGCTGCAGTCTCAGTTGTAATTTCAACTACAGAGTTTCCGGTTGTTTCGGCGACTTCCGCGACAGTTAAGGTTGATCCATCAGATGTTTTTGTAGTATCAGTATTAGTTTCGTCAGATGAAACTATAGAGAGTTTAGAATGTTGGCTTTTAAAATTATAGGAGATATATCCTGCACCGAAGCCTAACAGAGTAGATAATAGTATACACATAGTAAGCGCTAATAATAATGATTTTTTGGTAACATAACTAACTTTTTCGCTTGTGCTATGCCCAAAATGCTGAGACCCTAAAAAATTTGAGTAAGGATTACTATATTCATTATCGAAACTGTGAAAATCATGTTGATTATTTGGGTTGAATGCATTTTCCTGATAATTATGTTCGGTGATTCCAAAGTGATTGTTTTCGTGAGAATTTGTTTGACGATTATAGTTATTATCAAAATCATTATCGCCTTTTAAAATATTAGATTGATGTTCCTCTTTGAACGAATTATTATTGTTTTCAGAGACATTAGATTGAAGGTTTTCATTATTGTTTTCGTTAGTATTAAAGTCATTTTTATTCATAATATTTTACCCCCTAAGTAAATCAAAATTTAATTTTTATAAGTTTATATTAATGATAAGATACAAAAATAAATATAATTTTAAATAATTATGAAATAAATATTAAAATTTATTGTTTAAATTATTATGCATTATTATATTTGTATTTATTATAGATCCAAATTTAAGTATTAAAATATATTAATTAAAACCATATTTTCCGATATTAGAAAATAATCTTTTGATTTCTGACTTTATAAACTTATATTTTTCTTTTTCTAGGTTAGGATCTTCGTTAACTATTTCTAATGATAATTTTTGAACTTCGTTTAATATGTTTAGATCTGTCATGATATTTGCTATTTTAAGTTCTGGCAGACCATGTTGTTTTTCACCAAAGAAATCTCCTGGACCTCTTAATTTTAAATCTTTATCTGCAATTTTAAATCCATCATTAGTTTCAACCATAGTTTTAAACCGTTTAAATGACTCTTCATTTTGGGTATCAGAGACTAATATACAATATGATTTATAATTACCTCTCCCAACACGACCTCTTAACTGATGCAATTGTGATAATCCAAACATTTCTGCGTTTTCGATCATCATAACAACTGAATTGGGATTATCTATTCCAACTTCTATTACAGTAGTGGACACTAATAAAGAAATTTTTTGTTTTATAAAGTCTTCCATTATACGTTGCTTTTCATACGTATTCATTTTTCCGTGGATTAATCCCATATTTATATCTTTAAAAAATCCTGTGTTAAGTTTATTATAATATTCCTCAGC
Source organism: uncultured Eubacteriales bacterium (assembly GCA_934454005.1). The sequence goes on from CAKSGI010000090.1 coordinate 2,551, forward strand.
AGATAACAATTTGCTTTCATTTTTATAGACAAGGGGACAAACGATGTAAGCTTGTCTTCCTTCTTCAATTAAATTTTTTATAAAATTAAAAGCCCGATTTCTCTTTTTACTATTAATTAAAAATGTATCTATTTTTTGGCGTCCGGCGGGCAGTTCATTTAAAATTGAAATATCTAAATCCGAGTAAATTATTAAACCTAAGGTTCTAGGAATAGGTGTTGCAGACATAATCAATATATTAGGAGAAAATCCTTTAGATGCAAGCTTAGCTCTTTGATTAACGCCAAACCGGTGTTGTTCGTCTGTTATTACAAGGCACAAAGACGAAAATTCCACATCTTCTATTAATAATGCATGAGTACCAATTATTATGTCTATTTCGCCATTTTTTAAAGATTCTTTTATTCTTTTTTTGTGTTTCGGTCTGGTCGAGCTTGTTAGTAGTTCAATTTTTATATTTGTGTTAGAAAATACATCAGAAAACCATTTAAAATGTTGCTCTGCTAAAATCTCAGTTGGAACCATAAAAGCGGTTTGCATAAAATTTTTATAGACTGTATAGGCAAGAGATGCAGCAACTGCAGTTTTTCCTGATCCAACGTCGCCTTGTATAAGCCTATTCATAGATGAATCACTTGACATATCACAAATACATTCTTGAATTGCTTTAGTTTGAGCGTTTGTTAGAGAAAACGGTAAAAGTTTTATGAATTCATCCGAGTAATCTTTTTTTATTTTCATTATGTTTTGATTAGAATTTCGGGTTTTTAAATATGAGAGTCCTAACTGTAGGACTAATAATTCTTCGAATATAAGACGTTTTCGGGCTTCTTGTAAATCTCCTTTTGATTTTGGAAAATGAATATTTTGGATTGCAGATTTCAAGTTTAATAAATTATATTTTTTTCTTATATCTTCTGGAATAGGGTCATTTATAGATTCTGGTAGAAGTCCTAATGCATTTTTTATACATGTTTCTATTTTATTTGAATTAAGGTTAGAAGTACTATTATATATCGGTTTTAGGGAAGTTATTTCAGACGGATTCTTGAATTTTGGAGCGTTCATTTCTTTTATGGATCCCCTTGATGTTACTTTTCCATAGAATATAAATTCTTTTCCTTCTGTAAGTGATTTATAAATATAGGGAGTATTAAAATAAGTTATGTCCATTGTAGAGAATTCATCGCAAACTTTTAATTTATATAGTGTCATATTTTTTCTAATATAGCTTGTTCTAATGGGAGAGCTAACAGTAGCCTTTATACAGCAGATTTCATTAATAGGACAAGAAGCGATAGGATATATATTTGACCAATCTTCATAACTTCTTGGATAAAATAACAACAAAGCGCCGACACTAGAAACGCCGAGCTTATAAAATTGCTCGGCACGTTTCTCGCCAACGCCATTTAGGTACTTAATATTTTTATTAAATAATGATGACATAATTTTAACTTCCCTGAATTATAAAAAACATTAACAGTTGTTATTCTATAGAAACTATAAAGTAGTAAACAGGTTGATCACCTTTTATAAGTGTAACTTCTATATGTGAATTTAATTTTGATTTTACTGATTGTAATGCATCATTTGCTTGTTTATCTGTTATATCTTTACCATAAATCAAAGTAACAAATGAAGTATCTCTTTGGACCATAGATCTTGTAAGTTTAGTTACAGCCTTAACTGGATTTTTTTCTGTAAATACAAGTTTTCCATTATCAAGAGCGATAATTTCATTTTCTTTTATTTTAAAACCACCATATTCTGAATTTCTTGCAGCAAATGTTATTTGACCGGTTGAAACATTGCGGCACGAATCTATCATAATTTCCTTGTTGCTGTCAGAGGACAGTTCTGGGTCAAATGATAGCATAGATGTTATTCCTTGAGGTATAGTTCTTGTAGGAACAACAACAACTTTTCTATCAGATACAAGATCTATTGACTGTTCTGCAGCCATAATTATATTTTTATTGTTTGGCAAAACATAAACAGTTTTTGCGGGAGTAGCTAGAATAGCTTCCAATATATCCTCTGTGCTGGGATTCATTGTTTGTCCTCCACTAACAACGTGTGTGCAGCCAAGATCTTTAAATAGGCTTTCTAGTCCATCTCCAGCAGCAATAGCTATAAATCCGAACTCGTCTATAGGTTCCACTGGTTCTAATTTAGACTTTTTTGATTTTCCCGAGTTAGCCTCAGATGCTTTACGGTTTTGTTCTTTCATATTTTCAATTTTTACAGTTAATAATTGACCGTATTTTAAACCTTCTTGAAGTGCGTTGCCAGGATTTTCAGTATGAACGTGAACCTTGATGATTTCTTCGTCATCTACCACTACAACACAATCGCCTATTGTTTCTAAATACTCTCTTAATTCTAAAGGATCTTTACTTATGTCAGAGTTTTTCTCTACGATAAATTCTGTACAATAGGTAAATGTAATTTCATCTAACTGTAAATCATCAAATAAACTAGTTGATGTTTTTTCTGATACTGGTATTTCTTCTATTTCTACCATACTGCCATTTTCAAAAACAGATTTCATTCCATTAAATATTAAGCATAGTCCTTTACCGCCAGCATCAACTACTCCTGCTTTTTTTAATACAGGTAGAAGCTCTGGTGTGGAATCTAAAGCTTTGCTAGCACCATCGCATATATATGACCAGACATAAACAGGATCGCTACTTGTTTTTAGAGCTTTTACCCCGTATTCATGAGCAACACGTGCAACAGTTAACATAGTTCCTTCAGTTGGTTTCATAACTGCACTATATGCAGCGTCAACACCGATGCCTAATGCGTTAACTAAATCTTCTCCATTAGCTTCACGAAGACCATTAAGACCTTTTGAAAAACCTCTGAATAGAAGCGATAATATAACTCCGGAATTGCCTCTTGCCCCTCTTAAAAGAGATGTTGCAGTTTTTTTAGCAATATCGCTTACATCACCATTTTTTATACTAGCTAAGTCAGAAACTGCAGCGGTCATTGTCATAGACATGTTTGTTCCGGTGTCTCCATCAGGAACAGGAAAAATATTTAAATCGTCAACTAGACTTTTATGATTTAAAATATTGTTTGAGCCCGAAATTATGGCATTTTTAAGACAGATTCCATTAATCAATAATAACACTCCCTAGTTATTAATTATAATATCTTTAAATAGTTAAAATATACGTAAATTATTATCCAGTTAATTATAACATATAAGCGTTAAATGTTCAATCAAAAAAACGAGATTACATAGAAAGTCGATTTTTCAAATAAAATGTGCAAAATAAAAAAAGAGCAGTAGAAACTGCTCTTTTTACCTAATTTAAATTCGAGCCTGAATTTTAAGCTAAAGGTCTGATTTCAAGCTTTTCTGCGTAAATTGTGAAATTAGGGTTTTCCCATTCTTTATCGTTTAGATAAATTTTAAATGATTTATAATTACTTAAGTCTGGCATATTACTGAATGGTTTACAGTTTAATGTTGTTATAGTTCCGCCGGATATTGTAATCTGGCTTTCGCAGGGTGCGCCAAAGTCATTCCCGAAGCCAAATCCATCTTCACCGGAAGTAACCTGGATGGTAGGGTTACCGGATATTGCAATATTTGAATTTTGGTCCCAATAGCCGCCACCACTAATACCGGCTGCTCTCTTACCACCAGTAGCTGTAACGTTAGCGCTACCGGATATTGTAATATTTGAATTTTTGTCACCATAGCCGCCACCGCCAATACCGGCTGCTCTCTCACCACCACCAGTAGCTGTAACGTTAGCGCTACCGGATATTGTAATATTTGAGCCATTTGTGTAGGCACCGCTGCCGATGCCAGCACCACCAATATAATCATCATCACTACGACCACCAGTAGCTGTAACGTTAGCGTTACCGGAGATTGTAATATTTGAACCATTGCCGCCATCGTGGTTATCAGCGAGTCTTCCGCCACTACCAATGCCGGCTCCCAACATGTCACCAGTAGCATTAACTGTAGCGCTACCGGATATTTCAATGTTTTTACCATCGCCATAATAACCGCCGCCAATGCCTGCTCCTAACCTGCTGCCAGTAGCTGTAACCATAGCGTGACCAGATATTGTGATATTTTCACCATTGCCGCCTTCGTCGCCCCCATGTTTTCTTGCACCGCCGCCAATGCCAGCTGCGAAAAATGTACCATCAGCATGAACTATAGCATGATCGGAAATTCCAATGTCTTTACCATTGCCTTTATTACCACCACCAATGCCAGCTGCACAAGTACCACCCTTAGCATGAACTCTAGCGTTACCGAATATTTTAATGTTTTCACCATTGCCTTTATCGCTGCCGCCGCCAATGCCGGCTCCACCACCGGATGAGAAATAAGCCGTGCCACCAGTAGCATTAACTGTAGCGCTACCGGATATTTCAATGTTTTCACCATTGCCACAATGACCGCCGCCTATGCCTGCTCCGCCTTCGCGATCACAATTAGCTGTGACTACAGAGCCACCGGAGATTGTAATATTTGAACCATTGCCTATATAGCCGCCACCAATGCCAGCTGCTTCCTCGCCACCAGTAGCAGTAACATTAGCGCCATCGGAGATTGTAATATTTGAACCATTGCCTATATAGCCGCCACCAATGCCAGCTGCTTCCTCGCCACCAGTAGCAGTA
>CAKSGI010000091.1 GCA_934454005.1 uncultured Eubacteriales bacterium
CTATTCCCCATCTTATATCTTGAACTCCTTTTATGTAAGTTTTAGGGATATCACCGTATTGGCCGTGAAGTCCAAAAAGTGATAAGTAGGTCAAAGAGAAGATAAGCAAGGCGATTATAAAGAATATAGGTTTTCCTACTTTTTTCATGTCTAAATAGCCTCCAATACAAAAATATTTTTAAAGGATTATAAATTTTGTTTATAATCGTCGATTCATATGTAATAATTATAAGGTTTTTATGTGAAAAAGTCAATTATATAAAATGTTAATTTTATTGTGAGTTGTAGGTTTACAATACATATGTTACAGCAGAATAAAAAAAGTATTAAATACAGCTTTTTTCAACAACGGTATCTGCCATTATATTCTAATCAACGAACATAAAACTTTAAATACTTAAGTTTAATCTTTATAATTAAAAACCGCCACATTATGCGGCGGATAAGCTTCATCTAATAAAGTTTCATAATAAATTCAACTTACTACTAATAAATCCCTTGAACTATAACTTCGCCAGAATTTATTTTTAATTTTTCTTTATTTTCAGTAATAACAACTAAGTTACCAAAACTATCAACATCAACCGAAAATGCATCTATAATAGAATTTTCTTTTATTATACTAACATTTCTATTAAGAGATGCACACAAATTTACATATTCTTCTTTAATTCTGTTACGTCCAGATATTAAAAAATTATTATAATAAAATGAAAAATAATTAAGAACTGATGATACAATTTCTTTAAACTCAATATTTTTGCCTGTTTCCAAAAAAATAGATGTTGCCTTTGATTCTATACTCTTATCAAAATATTTATTATTCACATTTATTCCAATACCCAATATTATAGATGATAGATTAGATGAGTATATTTTCGATTCTAATAAAATACCGCAAACTTTTTTATTATTAATTATAATATCATTAGGCCACTTTATAAAAGACTTATTATCTGTAAAATTATTTATAGCCTTACAAACAGATAACCCTGCAATTACAGATAAAAATGGAATATTATCAGTTTTAAAATTTGTATTAAATAAAACTGACATATAAATGCCATCATTTTTTTTAGAAATCCATTCTCTCGATAGTCTTCCTCTACCATTAAGCTGAGATTTTGCAAGAAACAATATAGGATCCTTAATATTGCAAGAAGCACATTTCTTTGCTTCTTCGTTAGTAGATCCTATCTCATCAAATCTAAAGAGAAACGGTGAAGTAACATCCGCATCTAAACATTTAACAATATTTGAAAAATCTAATATAAGTCCACCCCATTAAACATTAACATCCATTCCAAATTTACTTGATATATCAAGCACACCTTGAGCTATTTCTTCTTTTGTAAAATCATTTTTTTCAAGTTTAATATCGTCAAGCTTAGTCAGCCTGGAATAAAAATCCAAAGCAACTTCGAGATATTCTTTATTATCAGTGTCCATCATATCAAAAAGTAAATTTTCAGCCTCGTTTATTTTGTCTTCCTCTATCATTCTTACTAATTTATTATGAAGATCTTCTGTTGCAGAAAGATCAGCTTTTTTAATTATATCGTACTCTGGAGATTCTTTTTTAAACACACTTTCAGCAATAAATTTAGTAATTAATTCTATTTGACGCATAATAAAATCCTGTTGATATCTACTCCCAAACATAATGTTACCTCCTTATTAATTACTATATTAATTATATCATAAATGATTATTATTGTACAAGTATGGATATAGGGCTTATCACGTCTCTTTATTATTGTAGCTCCTGTTTGTCTTTTTTTAATCACCTTTTTTTATTTTATATTGTATATCCCGGCATATAGACATAATTTCTAAGAATAATCTTTTTGTTTCTTTGGCATATTTTGGAGATTTTAATTCAATTTTTTTTATAACTTCTTCTTCTCTTTTTTCATTTAATATAGGTAAACTATAATTTATTTTCAACTCGGCAATTTTTTCGCAGCATTTAATACGTTTTAAAAATAACTCTAAAATTTGCTCATCTATCAAATCTATAGTATCACGTAAGTTTTCGATACTCATATTAAATTTTCCTCCATCATTAGGTTAATAACAGCAATTGCTGACGCCGACTCCACAACAGGCACAGCTCTTGGTACAATACACGGATCGTGCCTTCCTGAAACAGATAATACTGTCGGTATTTTTTTGGATATATCTACTGTTTGTTGAGGTTTAACAATCGATGGTGTTGGCTTTATTGCAACCTTAAAAAGTATCGGCATTCCAGAAGATATCCCTCCAAGAATCCCTCCATGATTATTAGTTCCTGTTTTTACCTTTCCATTTTCTAAAATAAACGGATCATTATTCTCACTTCCTCTTAAATGAGTGCTATCAAAGCCGTTTCCAAATTCAATTCCCTTAACAGCTGGAATTCCAAATATAATTGACGACAAAACATTTTCTATTCCACCAAATATTGGCGAACCCACTCCAGCAGCAACACCAGTAATAGCACATTCTATAATACCACCTACACTATCCATAGAAAGTTTTATCCCTTCTATTAGAGACTTCATAGAATTTTCTATGTTTTCATCTATTAACGGAAAACTTTGAGACTGAAGCCTATGATATATATTCTTATCTATATTTACAGGATCAAATGCCTTATCTTTTATATTGGCTATCGAATAAATATGCGCAAAAATATCTATTCCTCTGCGAGAAAGTATTTGCTTACATATTGCTCCTGCTAAAGTAAGAGGAGCTGTTAATCTGCCAGAAAAATGCCCTCCACCTCTAGTGTCGTTAAAACCTTTGTATTTTATACTCCCGGTATAATCTGCATGCCCAGGTCGCACTATTGATGATATTTCACTATAATCTTTTGAACGTTGATCTGTATTATTTATCACAGCGCAGATAGGTGTCCCTGTTGTAAATCCATTTAGTATTCCTGAAACAAATTTAGGAATATCTTCCTCTTTTCTTTTTGTAGACATTGAATCATTTCCTGGTGCTCTTCTTTTTAACTGCGTATATAATTCATCAAAGTCTATTTTCTCCCCAGCTGGAAGTCCATCAATAACAACACCTATAGATTCTCCATGACTTTCTCCAAATATAGATATTTTAACTCGTTCACCCCATGTTGACGACATTTGCGTTCCCCCCAAGACTATTAAAATCCTCAAAAAATGAAGGATATGATTTATTTATGCTTTGAGCGTTTGTTATAGTGACCGTCCCATTGCACCTTATAGAAGCTATAGCTAAAGCCATAGTTATTCTGTGGTCATTAAAACTGTCTACAGTTCCAGAATTCAGATTATTTACCCCGTTTATTATTAGCCCATCCGAAGTTTCTTTTATATTTGCTCCTAAATTATTTAACGATGTGGATATAGCTGTTAGTCTATCACATTCTTTTATTCTCAGCCTTGCTGCATTTACTATCTTTGTTATACCCTCAGAAAAACTTGCAACTACTGCTAAAATTGGAACAAGGTCCGGAACTTGAGATGCATCAATTTCTATCCCATGTGTTTTAGACGGATTTACTAAAAGACCATTTTTCTTCCATTCTATATCTGCGCCAAATTTTTTAAATATTTCTATAGATTTTAAATCTCCTTGTAAAGAATGTTCGTTAAGTCCATTAATCTTTATAGATTCTCCTATAATCCCGGCTGCAATAAAAAAAGCAGCCTGAGAAAAATCCCTCTCCACTCTATAGTCACAAGGCTTATACTTTTGTTTGCCTGGAATTTTGTATCCATTACTAATTTTTTTTATTTGTACTCCAAATTTGTTTATAGTATTTATTGTCATATCTACATATGGTTCCGATTCAAGACGTGATGTCAATTTAACAGTACTATCACCGTACAAAATAGGTAGTGCAAATAAAAGACCTGATATAAATTGTGAACTTACATTTCCTGGAACCTCAAATTCACCCGGATGCAATTTACCCTGAATTTCTAGTGGAAGTTCATTATAATATTTACATTTTACTGAATGTTTTGGCAAAATATCAAGATAAACATCAATCGGCCTTTTAGGGAGTTTTCCATTTCCAATAAACTTAGCATTAATACCAAGAGATGCCGCTATCGGGATTAAAAATCTAAGTGTTGATGCTGACTCATTGCAATCTATTATTATATTCTTATCGCTAAAAAAATCAATACCTCTTATAAATAAATTATTGTCCCTTGATTTTATAGAAGCCCCTAATAAGGACATCCCGTTTATAGTAGCTTTTACATCATCAGATTTATACATGTTATCTATTTTGCTCTCTCCAGCAGCTAAGGAGGCACAAATTATCGATCTATGTGAATCACTCTTAGACGCTGGAACAACGACAGTCCCAGACAATTTCTTAGGTGATATAATAGCAGTTTGCATAAATTATTCTCCAGATTCTAAAAATTTTAAAAATGAATTTTTATCTATACTATGAACAAAACTATTTCCGATATTTTTTATAAGTACAAGATTTAAGTTAGAACCTATATTTTTTTTATCGCTACTAGAATATTTTACAATATCTAATAAACTGCAATCATCAGATACTGGCAAGTTATGCTTTTTTAGAAGATCAGTTAATTTTTTATATGTACCTTTATCAGTAAGTCCATGTCTTTCAGACACTTTAGTAATCATAGCCATTCCAATAGCAACTGCCCTACCATGCGAAAATTTCTTGTAATTATAGATTTTCTCAATTGCATGTCCTATAGTATGCCCAAAGTTCAATAGTATCCTTTTAGATGTTTCAAACTCATCTTTTTCCACTAGCGATCTTTTGATATTCAAACAATCGTATATTAAATTATCAACAAAATATTTAGGTTGACAGTATTGCAAATGTCTAAACAAACGTTCGCTTTTTATACATCCATACTTTACGGCCTCTGCTAAACCATCAAAAAAATAATAATCATCGAGCGTACTTAAAGCATCAGGATCAATAACAACCAATTGTGGTTGGTGAAATGCTCCAACAAGGTTTTTACCATAATCTATATCAACGCCTGTTTTCCCTCCAATAGATGAATCTATCTGTGCTAAAAGCGATGTTGGTATTTGAATATAATCTATTCCTCTTAAATACGTAGCTGCAGCAAATCCAGTCATATCTCCAGTAACTCCGCCACCAAGAGCAATTAGTAAATCCGACCTTGTAAGATCATTCTTGCAAAAAAATGAATACATATCATTAATAGTATTTAAATTTTTCGACTCTTCACCTGCTTTAAAAACAAACAAACAAGTCTTTATTCCAAAAGATTCAAGCGAAGATATAACACACTTTGAATATATTGGTGCTACGTTAGAATCTGAAATAATGCAAATTTTTTTATAATCCTTAATTTCTTTAACAATATATCCTATATCTTTTAGAATATTATCTCTAATAATTACATTATAAGGAGATTTAGTGTTTATATTCAAAATCTTCAATTATCCGCTTCCTCCTTTGCTATTTTCCCTTGTTTTAAAACTTTTTTAAGGTTTTCAGCATCTTCGTTATCTATCAAATATTTTATTTTTGTAAGATTATCTATAAGTAACTCAAGTTCAACCGTTAGAGGTCCTTTATTAGATATAAAAAGTTCAGTCCACAATATTTCATTTATATTTGCAACTCGTGATACATCTCGATAACTTCCAGCAGAAAATCCATCATGTTTTTTATTTTTTGGACTCAATACATATGCACAAGCAAGTATATGCGGAATTTGAGAAGTAAAAGCAATCATTTTATCATGTTCCTCAGCACTCGCAAATTGAATCTTTTTAAACCCAATAGATAATGCTAATTTTTCAACAATGTTTATTGATTTTTCAGAGGCATCACCCGGAACTATAATATAACTTGCATTCTGAAACAAATCACCATCTGATTCATAAAACCCGTTTTTTTCTTTTCCCGCCATTGGATGACTACCTACAAACTCAAATCGATTCTTCGATAGTTTTTTTAGCTCGTTACATATTAATGATTTTATTCCACAGGTATCTGTTACTATACAATCACTAGATATAAACTCAAGATTATTCTCTATAAACTTTATAGCCTCTTTAGGGTATATACATAAATATATTATATCAGCGTTATTAAGATCTTTGCTATCTCCGGCTTTATCAATAACATTAAATCCTATTGCATCATCTAATACATTCAAATCTTCATCTATACCTATTATGTGGTGAGATGTGTATTTTTTAAAGGCTTTTGCAAGAGAGGCCCCTATCAATCCCAAACCAACTATTACAATATTCATAATTACTCCTCTTTTAAAGATAACATATTTATTATATAATCACAGACAATACTAGGTTCATAATTTGCACACACAATTATATCAGAAGCATTAGTATAAGTTTCTAACCGAGAATAAAAAAGTTTTTCAAGATTTTTTCTATCTTTTATAAGAGGCCTAGAAATATCATTTTTAAGTCTTATTTTAATCAAGTTTATTGATGCATTCAAAAACACTATTTTACCCATTTTCTTTAGTTCAACTATATTTTGTTTGTTTTCTAAAGATCCCCCTCCAAGAGATAAAACACACGGAGAAAAGCTAGACACATCTTGAATAACTCTACTTTCTAAATCTCTAAAATAAGGTTCACCATATTCTTTGAATATTTGAGAAATTTGTAAGTTAGTTTTAAGTTCTATACACTCATCAGTATCAATGAACTCTAAGTTCAGTCTCTCGGATAATAGTTTTCCTATTGTTGTTTTTCCGCAACCCATAAATCCACATAAAATAATACTATAATCTACATTCTTCAACAAAGTACCCCCGAAAAGGTTTTATTTATTTCGGCATTAGTTTCAAGATAAAGTTGTTTTATATCTTCCATACTAAAATCTGCACCAGTCCATATTTTATGCGCACAAACAGCCTGAAAAATTAACATATATAAACCGTTCGAATATTTTACATCATTCTCTTTAGCTATTTTGATAAACTTTGTTTCTTTAGGATTATATATCATATCAAAAACTGCGTTGCACTTTCTAATAACGTCCTCAGAAACCGGACAATTATCTATACCAGGATACATCCCAGCAGGTGTTGCATTTATGAGCAAATCAATATCAGAATGTTCATTTAATAACGACTCAATTGTACAAGATGAAACTAATGGGGATATAACTGAATTTTTAATATCTCCTACAAGTGACGCTACGCTATTTAAACT
>CAKSGI010000092.1 GCA_934454005.1 uncultured Eubacteriales bacterium
TTAGTCCTGACTGTGTATTTGAGTCATATATACTGCTATCCCTAAGCTTAACTCTTTCAATATTTTCAGATTGAACTTTAATTAATTGTGTTTGATCAAGCTTGGCAATATAAGGATTGCTTTCAACACTTTTTATACTAATAACTTCTTTATTAGAGTTGACTTCTCTACTATCTATATCACCATTAAAAATATAGTTGATTGGCCCATCAGTAACAGTATCACTTATTGACTTTGCCTCTGGACTAATTAATGTAGTAAATAAAATTTCACGATTACTCTTACTTTCAAGATTTTCACTAGCTAATGCTTTTATTGGGATACCTATTATCACAAAACCCAAAATACAGGAAACAACCCCACTAGATAGCTTTCTCATTCCATATTTAAGTTGCTTATGATTTAGTTTTTCATTAATACGTTTCTTTTTAATAAATTCATTCATTCTCTCCATTTTTATTCTCCTCATATTAATTAGTTATAACACTCATATTCGAATTAGCTAATAATTCTATTTTTAAATAATTAGTAATTTTATTTCCTATTTATAATACTAGAAACATAAAATATGCTATTCACTTACATATTATACCGTATCAGCCATTACTAAAAAAGAGAAATTTTTTAATCTAATATCTATCTGACTTTATATTCGTATAATCAATGTATCTCTAGCAATCTTAACTTTATCTCTTATTCTTAGGTATCTTTCAACACTAATTTTTTTTGAGTTTTCATGCCTATTTTCCTTTCTTAAAATTATTTTTAAATTTCATGAATATTGAAAAAAATTTTTAATTATTGTAAAATTAATACATAGCTCAGTAATATATTATCTAATAATTATTACCTGAATAATTCCTTTAACTAGAAAATATGTAGCTTTTTAAAGTTCCTTTAAGCTATATATTTTCTTTATATTTAAAACTTGCAAGAACATTTGAATTACACCAATAAGTATTATTATTTTTATTAATGTTATTAAGCTTAATATAAGTGTCAATGCTAAGATACTAGTAAAAGATACATCCTTTATTTCATCTTTTACTAATTTTTTTCTGTTAATGATACTATAAGTAGACTCATTAATCCTGTCAAAATTAATCTTTTTCTCATAATTCCTCCTATAATTTTCATATTTGCTTTTTTTAAATCATATATATCTATATATTAGCTTTTCTTTATTATTAAAAATGGATAGGTTTTACTATACCTTGCCTATCCATTTTTATTACATAATGAATTAGAATTTTGTTTTTAGTCTATAATTATAAGGTATTTTTACCTATCCATTTTATTGAATTTATTCAATATTATTGATTTTAAATTTAAATTATAGTATAATTAAATAAATAGTTAATTTTTTCCTGTTGTGCCAAACAAATTGCTTGATTGTTCTAGAAGTAGATTAGTTTGGTAAGTACCTTTTTTATTTTAATTTTCTTTTATGTATATATACTTTACCTGAGAAAAGTAGTTTGATTTTTGTGGGGGCAATCTAACTACTTTTCTTTTTATTAAGCTTATTTTTTATTATTAATATTTTTTCTGAACATCTTTGCTCTATCAATATTACTTATATTAATTTTTGCTTTTTCCTGATTTTTAATAATTTTTCTTTCATTAGATATTTTCTCATTTCTATTTGTGCTTTTATTTAAGATAATAGTATTACTTTCATCAGCTTCTACATCTTCATTTCTACTTTCTATTATCACTTCTTCATTATTTTTTCTTATAGGTACATCTTTTATTATTTCTACATCATTATTTCTAGAGTTATCTTTTACTGATGTCTCAATAATATTGTTTTTTCCTCTATTTATGCTATCACTATTGATTTCTTTAGGCTCTACAGTTTCTATTTTTCTATTTAATGATATATCTTTATTTATTGGAATTTCTTTTTTATCTGTTTTTCTAAGGTTATTTTTTCTTATTTCTCCAATATTATTTTTAGAATTTTTATCTTCTACGCCTTTAGAAATATTATCTTTATTTGAATTATTATTTTTTATATTTTTAGCTAAATCATTTATACTTGGTCTTTTAATATTTTCTACTTTCTCTTCAGTCTTTCTTTTTTCATTATGTTCTGCAGGAGCTTGATTTATATTTTGATCCATATGTTCATCTTTATTTTGTCTTATATTTGGCCTTGTTTTTTGATCTGTAGTATAAGACTTTCCTTCTTGTCTATTTATATCTTGGGTTTGCCTTGATTGTGTTTTGCTTGTATTATCTCTTGTAGCTTTTTGTTTTGCTGCTGATTCTCTAGATTTTCTTTGTTCTTCCGCTTTAGCTTTATTATAATTTCTAATCCTATCTCCTACAGTTTCTCTATCAAAGTGTTCATCGTTGAAAGCTCTAACTTTATCTCCAAAGGTAGTGGCTTTTTTCCTTACTGCATCTTTTAAATCTTCAGCTTTTCCTTTAACTTTATCAGCTGCAGCTCCACCAGCATTTTTTAAGCCATCAATACCTTTTTCCGTTGTTCTCATAGTATTACGCCATACTCCTGCACCTGATCTACTAACTTTACTTTGCAAGGACATTAATACTCTAAATATTTGTTTTCTTTGAAGTATAATGCCAATATATATTGCTGTTTGAACTAAAGTTATACCAAACCATCCATAAGTGCCTAAGTTCCCTAAATATGTTGCTATAAGCCCATCTATCTTTATAAGTAATCCTAAAAGGAAGGAAGTTAATACTATTCCTAATTGAGAGCCTAATATTTGATTCCACCAATTAGATATTAAGTTTACTCCTCCAAAGCTAGGTGACATTGATAATAAAAGTAAAAATGGAAAGGCTATTACAAATAATATAGTTAAAATTTGAAAGACAATTTGAACAAGAGCAATAACTATCATAACAAACATTTTGAATATATTTACTATTGATATAAGAAGTGCTGGAAGTATTCTCCCTGAGCCTGCATTTTCTTTAAATAGTTCTGGATTTCCTTCGTTTAACTTATCTATATATTCTTGTCTTTCATTAGATTCTTTTTTTAAACTAAAAATTTTATTTACTATATCATCTTTGTTTTCAAGTGAATTATATTTTCCATCAAACTCAAGCTCTAACCAGGGTGTATGAACTAAACTGGCCCATAACTCTCCTGATATTTGCCCTATATTATTTTCCGTTGTTTCTCTATCACTTATTGCAACTATAGAATTTGCTCCTATACTCTTTGATAAGGTAGT
The DNA here is from genome assembly GCA_934454005.1 of uncultured Eubacteriales bacterium. The sequence goes on from CAKSGI010000092.1 coordinate 3,219, forward strand.
CATTCCTGAAACTATATCTGCTGAATACTTAGTTGCCATTCCCATTATTGCAATAGTTAGTATTATATATCCTAATCTACTAAATAATTGTCCAATGTTATTTCTAAAAAAAGATATAGCAATATAAATTAATGCTATAGAAACTATTAAAATAAAATACTCATCAAAAACTGAGTTTTTTAATGATGTCATTATTGTATTTAGCACTTCTTTAAACATATCTGATATATCCATTGAAAAGGCTAAATTAAAAAGCATAATAAGCATATATGTTATTATAGTTAATCCATACCATAGCATATTAGCAAGCCAATTGCCATACTCATTAAAAGTCCCTTTTAATCCCGATCTTACACTTTTAATATCTAAATAATAATTAGATCTAAAGGGACTTTCTAAGAATTTTCCATTCCCTACTAAATCTGTAAAGTTATTTGGCTCTCCTATAGCTTCAAAGATATCTGCACTTACTTTCCTTTCAAAAACCCTAAATACAACATAAACAAATACACATATTGCTACTAACTTAAATACTTTTTTCTTATTTAGGTTTGTATACTTTTTATATAAAAAATCAATCAAACTATCACCCCTTACGTTTGCGTATTATTCTGCACATTATCATATTGATCTAAGCTATAACTTTCTATCATAGAACAGAGCTTATTAGAATAATTAGGATCGGTTGCATATCCTGCTCTTAATAAAGCTTCTGCTTGTTCATATCTAATATTTTCTTTTAAAAATTTTCCATGATCTAATATAGAATCTTCCCATCTATCGTAAACTCTCCATCTTGCAACTACAGTTATATACTGACCATTTACAAATTCTTGAGTATTCATTTCTATAACAGGTCCTGTCCAGCTTATATCTGCCTTTATTCCAAATAAGTTGTTTCCTTGTACTGTTAGTCCTGATTTTCCCCAGGCTGACTCTATTATTCCTTGTGCTAAAGTTATAGAAGGAAGTACTCCATGCTCTTTATAGCTTTCTTGTGCTACTGGAGCCATAGCTTCTATAAAGGCTTTTTCACTTTCAGAAGGTACTACTGGACCTGCCTTTTTATTAGATGTTACATTAGTTCCAATAATAAGTATTGCTGATAACACAATAATTATTGGTATAAAAAAAGAAGCTATGAACATTGCTATACTAACTTTCTTCATAAACTTCATCTTTATTTTCTATTTCCTCATTCTCATCTTTTTTATCTTCTTTTGGAGTTGTATTAAATGCTTCTGTTATATCTCCGAAAACTGGATCAAACCTAAATTTACCAACTCTTCCATCTAAATCTTTAAATAAACACTCTCCGTTATCTAATTTTAATATCATGTTTATATTTTCTTCTGAAACATCTATTTTTAAATACTCACACATTCTTTTAGCTTCTTCTATTTCATCTGTTCTAAAACAAAACTTATAGGATATTGTGTTTTTTATTTGCTCTGATGGAATATCTAATACTGAATGCCCGTTGAATATACACCCTGTAAAAAGTGATCTTCCCATTCTTGTTAAAAAGTCATAAAGCTTAATTCCTTCAACTGAATTTTTTAATACCCAGGATTCATCAAATAAAACTATTTTAAAATTATTTCTTGGTGTTAATGCAAATTTCTTACCAAACTGAGCCATAATCATAAGTAGTACATTTGATAAATTTTCTTCATCAGTATAATCTTCTTTCTTAGTATTTAATCCTGGTATTTTTAAATTATCAATTTGAAGTATATTTATTCTATTATCAAATTTAATAGTTTCTTCTTTTCCTGTACCAAATATTAATTTTGACATACCAACTTCCTTATTAGCTCTTAATTTTCTTGCTAATCTTCTTGCTGCAGGAGATAATTCATCTTCTTCTTTGTATTCTTCTAGTATTTCTATAAGTCTTGTCATAGATTTAACTTCAGATTCTTTAATTTTAACTGAAGCTTCTTTTAAAACTATATATTCATCATCTTTAGGAACTAATTTATTAAGCTCTATTACTATGTTTACAGCTAATTCTATAGCTTCCTCAATACTATCTCTATAGATATTAAAGGGATCTAACATTCCAGTATACTTTTCTTCTGCTGTTAATCTGACTATGCTTATAAGGCCGTCTAACCAAGGCAAATGCCTAATCCAATTGTTCCTTTCACTTTTAGGATCAAAAACCAGTGCATATCCACCAAATATAACATGGAGAAGCACTATAAGATTAGCAGCAAAACTTTTTCCTGTTCCTAGATTCCCATAAAGAGTAGCTGATGCACTTTTATTTTCTAAGCAAGCTCTAGCCATATTTAAAAATACTTTTCTTGATACTATGGCAGTTTCACCTAAGTAAAAGCCTTCTTCATCTCCTAGTTCCCTTCTAACCCCTATTCCAGTTCCTGCTATAGTTTTATAAGACATTATTCTAACGAAATCTTCAGTATATCTACTTGCTCCTGGTATAAATTCCATATATAACTTTAATTGATCTGCAACAGATCTTTGAATGCCAAAGTTTGAATCTTTATAAAAGGTCATAACATCACTTACATTATTCTCGAGAGTATCTTTGTTATCTGCAGAAATACAAAAAGATATGGTTGTCTTTGCTAATTTCTTTCTTGAATTAACTTCTATTTCCATATCTCTAACTTCATCTAAGGCTATATAGGTATCATCGCTGGCATTTAAATTAACTTCATTTGCATTATTAATTTCCGATTCAACCTTCTTTTTAGATCTATTAACAAAGTGTTTACTTTCTAAATTACTTAAGCTTTTTATAGTTATACAAGTTTCAATAGGAAAATTAAACTCTTGAGTAGTAAATATATACTCACTTCCTGGAAATCTTAAATCAGGCATCTCTGTTAGTGTTAAAAATGACTGATAACTATCTCCATCCTCCGTTGATATTTTTAAAGCTCTATCAATATTTGATATTTTACCTTCAAATAAACACTTAATATCTAAAGTTAATGGATCTATTTCAATATCATTTGTTTCTTCTCTTAAATTATAATTTGCCAAAGGAATAAAGCCTGTTTTAACAGCTTCTTTTTCAAGGCCTCTCTTATTAATTCTTCTATAAAGCCATTCCAAATCTTTATTTTTTAGAGCCTTTAAATTAACTCTTAATTCATTTTGCCTTATAAAAGCCCCAGAACGTTTTTTAAAGGCCTCTATTTTACTTTGTAGTATATTGTTATCCCTAACCCCTAAAAAATAATCTAGAGCCTTTTTAGGGCTATCTAATAGGTATTCAAAACATTGTCCTAATTTCTTTAACATATCATTCTCAGATAAATCTTCAAATTTAACTAAAATTATAGTTCTATAGTCTATAGATTTTTCACTATATTCAATTTCATTTCCATTTTCATCTTTTGCTTTTTTAGTAACTTCTTTTTCTTTTAAATAATCGATTACGCCTTCACTATAGACTTCTGCTAGTTCAGCTAAGGGATCTTCTTTATTCATAACCTTATAATTTTTTCTTATAATCTTATCTACTTCTTGCTTTGTGGGTATTATAAGTATTTTAGCTTCAGTAGTTATATCTACTAAAAAGTTAGTTAAATTGTCTAATACTCTTATTTTACTATCTCTACTTTTATTTTCATAATCTACCCCTTTAATTTCAAAAGCTCCATAGCAACCATCTTCGGTAAATATTATATTATCATCATAATATTTAATTGGAAATTTAAACATTTTCTCACTCCTTTTAATAAATTTGACTAATTTTTAAAATTTTTTTAAAATTTAATAGGAAAAACTTCTCATTACCACTTAAACTGAAAAGTAGATGTGCTTTAATTTAAGCACATCTATTCCCTTTTAATGGCATTGAAGTTTTTCTATAATTTTTATTTTCTTTAGTTTTTCTTGCTATTAAATTTGACTAAATTTAATAACTTTTCTAAAATATATATTGATAAACCTTTTTTTTTAGATAAATTTTTTTAAATAGATAGGTATTGGTTTCA
>CAKSGI010000093.1 GCA_934454005.1 uncultured Eubacteriales bacterium
ATAGCCCTTACTATAGCAATACGTTGTTTTTGTCCTCCGGAAAGTTCTATGGGATATGAATTAGCCTTTTCTTCTAAACCTACTTTTTTCAAAAGTTCTATAGCCTTTAAATCGGCTTCATTTTTTTGCATAAGGCCTAATGATATAGGTGCTAGTGTTATATTTTTTTTGATGGTTAGGTGTGGAAAAAGATTGAAATGTTGGAATACCATTCCCATTTCACGTCTTATTTTATTTATATCACAATTTTTATCTGTTATATTTATTCCCTCGAATAATATTTCTCCAGATGTGGGTTTTTCTAACAAGTTTAAGCATCTTAAAAAGGTACTTTTGCCAGAGCCCGAAGGTCCAACTATAGCAATTTTTTCGCCTTTATTTATAGTCTTGGTAATGCCATTTAAGATATTTATATCACCTTTAGGGCCTTTAAAAGTTTTATATAAATTTTTAACGCATATCACTTTTACGCAGCCTCCTTTCAAATTTTGCAAGAGCGGCTGTAAGCCCTACAACTAAGATTAAGTATATTATTGCTATTGTTAAAAAGGGAACAACTGCTTCATAGGTTTGGCTTCTTATTATATCGCCAGCTTTAGATAAGTCGACTACACCTATAAAGCCAGCTACAGATGTTTCTTTGATTAGAGTTATCATCTCGTTAACAAGAGCGGGTAATGTATTCTTTAATGCTTGTGGGAATACTATTTTTATAAAAGTAGTTTTATAATTGAGGCCTAAAGATCTTCCCGCTTCGGTTTGACCTTTGTCAATAGACATTATTCCAGCTCTAATAATTTCGGAAACATATGCCCCAGAATTAATACCGAATGTTAGTATGGCGACAAGTGATTTTGATATTTGAGATGAGGACAAAATTATGTAATACATTATAAATAACTGTACGACCGTAGGAGTTCCTCTTATAACAGTTAAGTATACATCTGCTAAAAAGCCTAAGGGTTTAAATTTTTTATCTTCTGTAGCCAAAACTTTAATGATAGCTAGTGTAATGCCTATAGAAATGCCTATAAATACCGCAAATATTGTTATTTTTAAAGTTTCAAAAAGGCCAGAAGTTATATATTTGTATCTGTCTTTTTCAATAAGGTTTAATCTAATTTTATCTATAAGTGAGTTGGAGCTATTTGTGGAGGTTTCGTCATTATCAATAGTATTATAATTTTTATACTTTTCAACTATGTTGTCTAATTCACCAGACTCCTTAAGTTTTGATATAGTGTTGTTAATAGCAGATATTAATTCTGTATTGCCCTTTGTGACTACAATTCTATAATCTTCTTGTGTTAGTGCTTGATCTAATTTTTTTATAATATCATTATTTTTCTTTACTAGTTTATCTGCAGTAAAATCATCGACAACAACGGCGTCAATTTGACCATTGATCATATCAGTTACAGCATCCATACTTTTATTAAACCTTACAACTTGCATACTTCCGCTCTGAGTACAGTATGTATCTCCAGTAGTTCCAAGGTGCACTCCGACTTTTTTATTGTGAAGGTCATCAGAATTTTTTATGTCACTATTCTTTAGAACTATTATAGACTGTGAAGTCTTAAAGTATGGTTCTGAAAATTCTAAATTTTTGGTTTTATCTTCATCATAGCTTATAGCTGCAGCTGCGAAATCGCTTTTACCTTCTTTTAATTCAAATATTATTGCATCAAAAGAGATGTCACTTACATTAAGTTTAACTCCAAGATCTTTGGCTATTTCTTTTGAGATATCTATATCTATACCTACAATTTCGCCCTGATTTTTGAATTCAAATGGTTCAAATTCTGCATTTGTAGCCATAGTTATGTATCCATTAGATTTGATTGCTTTAATAGAACCTTTATCATCATTAGAGCAGGCTGATAAAAAGCAAGTAACAGTAACTGACAATATTAAAAATGATAATTTTATAATTTTCTTCATATTTTCCCTCCAACTTCTTAAAACTATTATATATTAAAGTTTTCTATCAATCAATATTTTAAATTAAGTTTACAGGGAAAATAATTTTTAAATTTAGAAAGTTACATTTATCAGGTATAATTTTAAGAATATTAATAAATTATAAAGATTATAATGTTGACATTGTTTCTATAGCAGAATGATTATCAAATGATCTTAGATCAATTTTATTTGAAGTTTTTTTAAAAGTAATTAATTGATCATATTTGTGAATTTGGTGTAGTTTTGTATCTAAATTTTGTTTTTTATCACTTTATAAAAAAACACTAGAGCTTATAAAACTCTAGTATCATAGTATCCGTATAGCTTAAATAAAAATTTAGAAACATGCTATGAACATTGTTCCTATTAAAATTAATACAACTCCTGATATCTTTTTTATGCTTATTTTTTCAGAAAGAAATTTATATGATATGATCATAGTCCAAATGTAAGTTATAGATGTTAACGGTAAAACAACTGAATAATCTAAAAATTTTAAGACATATATATTAATCAGTGCAGCAATTAGATACAAAAAGCCACCACAGTAGAAATTATAGTTTGTTTTAATATTTAGATTAGATGATGATTTTTTTAAGAAGAAACCAGCAAAAGCTCCCGATAATGTCATAACTAAAATGCAGGTAAAGTATAAAATGTTAATCGTCTCCACCCCCAATTAAAATAACACCTATTATAATTACTACAACACCAACTATTCTTAAAATAGTAATTGGCTCATTTAAAATTACTACACCTAATATCAAACTTAATACATAATTCAAACTCAACATTGGTTGCAAAACTGATAAATTTCCAAATTTATAAGCCACAAGCATTACCAGTGCACCTACTCCATAAAAACCAAATCCTATAAGTAAAAATAAAAGACCTTTATCTGATGCCAACTTCCAAAGTAATTGTCCAAAACAAGCAAATACAGAAGAAATTAGCATCAAAATTATGCCTTTACGATTCTTCAAAAATGATTCATTCATAATGAGATCTCCTATAAATATTTAATAAAGTTACATTTTATATAATACTAAACCATAACAAATATTAAGTCAACATCAATATTTTAAAATGTTATGTTTATATCGTGATGATATTAGAAATATTAGCCTTACTGGGGAAATTCTTTTTCTTATTGAAGAGGGGGGTGTACAAACTAATTTATTATTAATAAGAAAGTTTTTATCTGAATATGGCTATATAAAAGTACAATAATATATTTAGCGAATCTAAAAAGAAAGGGATGTTATTATTGTCTTTTAGAACAGACTTGGCACTAGAAACAAAAGAAATATACGGAAAAGCAATTCCGGGCTTAGATTACGAAGAAAAATTCGAGGAAAATGTAAAAATAACAGATATAAAAATTACCAGCAATGATGCATCTAAAAAATTGAACAAGCCCAAAGGAGAGTATATCACAATTGAATTTAAAACGTTGACAAATAATTTTTACAATAACGATAGTAGAATAAAAATTATATCTAAAGAAATAAAAAAATTGTTACCTGAGAAAGGCTTAGTTTTAGTTGTAGGAATAGGAAATACAGAAATTACTCCAGATGCTTTAGGCCCTAAGGCGGCTTCGTATATTTTAGCCACAAGACATATTAAAGGAGAAATTGCAAAATCTACAGGCCTTGACAAACTAAGGCCTGTTTGTGTGGCGTCACCAGGAGTTTTAGGTCAAACAGGAATAGAAACGAATGAGTTTATATTGAGCATGGTAAGAAAAGTAAATCCTAATTGTGTAATTTTAATAGATGCATTGGCGTCTAAAAATACTAAACATTTGGGGTGTACCATACAAATTTCAGATACAGGAATTTCTCCGGGCTCAGGTGTAGGAAACTCTAGACCCTGTATAAGTAAAGAAATTCTAGGGGTACCTGTTATAAGCATAGGTGTTCCGACAGTAGTAGATGCATCAACGTTAGCGAATGATTTAATAGATATTTCAAAAATTGAAAAAAATATAAATGATATAATTTATCCGCATGGTACAGATATGATGGTAACACCAAGAGAAATAGACTTATTAATTCAAAGGGCTTCAAAACTTATAGGATTATCCATAAACTGTGCATTACAAGATAATCTTAATAGTGAAGACATTTTTTATTTGGTCTGTTAAATAGAATATTAGTAATAAAAAATATAATTTCATCATACCTTTAATAAGACATCTATAAGACAACCATAGAGTTTTATGGATGCCTCATGGAGGTGCGAAAGTTGTATTTTAAAAGAAAAGGAAAAAAATCAAATATTATTTTAAAAAATATTGCGTTATTGTGTACAACCCTATCTTTAGTTTGTTTTTTAGTCAGACTTTCTTGCTTTGTTAAAGATAAGGGAAAAAATCTAGAACTATTTGCTGCAGGTTTTATTTTACCTAGTGCAGATAAACCAGAGCAGCAGTTACAACAATATAAAAAAACTGATACCCCAAAAAACAAAAAAGAATACAATAAGTTGAGTAACATTTACGAAACAGAAATAGAACCGAGTTCACATGATAGCGAAGAAAGCAATCATGATGGAGAAAATAGATATAATATAATCGAAAGTCAATTTACCCAGGGAGGAAGTAGTTTTGAGAATTTTTATGTTAAAAATAATACAAATTATGATTTGAATATAGGTGGAGAATTATCTAAAAAACCAGATATAACTTTAAAAAAAGATGCGGGGCCACAAGTTTTAATTTTGCATACACATACATCAGAATCTTATATGGATAAGGATCAAGGATTTTATTATGAAAGTTTTTATCCACGCTCAACTGATTACAATAAAAATGTTACTAGAGTTGGTGATGCAATAGCAAAAAGATTAAGAAGTAATAAAATAGAAACTATTCATGATCTTACTTATCACGATAATCCAAGCTATAATGGATCTTACTCAAGATCGGCTGAAACAATAAATAATATTTTATCAACTTATCCATCTATACAAGTAGTTTTAGACATTCATAGAGATTCAATTGGAAACAATGAAAAAGGAAAAGTGAAACCAACATTTAAAGTTAATGGTAAAAAAGCAGCCCAAATTATGATAATTTCTGGTTGCGATTTAGATGGAAGCATGAATTTTCCAGATTGGGAATATAATTTAAGGTTTGCTTTAAGAATTCAAAAAGAAGCAGAAAATATGTATCCTGGGATGACGAGACCGATGTCTTTTGGAGAGTTTAGGTATAATATGAATCTTACACATGGGTCATTGCTAATAGAAGTTGGGACAGACGCAAATACACTTGAAGAATCTGTTAGAACAGGTGAGTTATTAGGAGATGTTTTAACTAATGTGTTAAATGATTTGGAAAGTTAAAGGAGAAGGGTGCAATTTTGAAAAATGTAATTAGCAATAAAAATAGGTATTTGACATATTTTATGTGTTCATTATTATCCTCTTGTTTAGTATTATTACTGTTTTGTGGGATAGCAATTGCAGATATAAATACCAGAAAAATAGCGTTTAATGATTATTCTTCTATAATAGATTTTAATATTGAAAATGGAACTAAGCATTACTTTGGAATAAAGGTATTGGGTAAAATTTTTACTGTTAATATTTCTTTTATATATGATGTTATTAACTTTTTTAATAATGCAGCAGATAAAATAAAAGAGGTTTGTAATTTGTTTTAAATAATGAAACAATATGTAACCATATTAATTGTTGCAATTTTATACTTTTAGATGTATAATTTATTAAGATTGTTATAATTTTGACATTAAATATGTAAATTTACGTTTTTATAAACTTGTGGGGGGAATTGTTGATGAAGATAAATGAAAAAATTGTTTTTATTTTAGCTATTATGCTGAGCTTTTTCATGACTTTAAATGTTCAAGCGTTACCCTCTAGTACATCATCTAAAATAGCGGCATCTTCTAGCAGTACCCCATCTTTAAATTCTTCATCTTCTATTCCGTCGTCTTCTTCGGCACAATCATCATCTAAAGCGTCATCTGTTGTTAAGCCATCTTCACCATCGTCATCGTCATTACCTTCATCTAAAGTCCAGTCGGAGTCATCATTAATACCTTCAAGTTCAAAACCAAATGAAATTACTCAACAGATAGAGGAAACACCTTCTAAGAGTACTTATTCTTCTGAAATGCAAACTCAAAATCGCAATTCTACAACTAGATCAAGTGAAGTTAGTTCAAGTGAACCTTCTAGTCAAGACAGGACAAGCTCCTTAAATTTACCAGAAGTTACTTCTGAGGATTTAGAGAATCAAAAACAAGTTACATCAGTTACTTATTCAAATTCAAATAATAGCAAAATTCTAGGTGTTATTTCTTGTATGTTTATTGGAATAGGAGTAATAATAATTTTAATAGTACTGTTAAGTTCTAGAAAATCTGGAAAAAATAATTTAGGAAGAAAACGCTACGGCAAAATTAAACGAAAAAAAGGAAAACACCTTCTTGCAGATAGATATTACAGAAATATAAGAAGAAGATAATTTAAGTAAGAATATAGTTATCTATATGAAGTGATATTTCACGAAAAGAAAGCTATATATCTATATATTTTTATTACAGATGTAGAAATCGATAAAAGTGCATTGACTATTTTGCGGCACTGTGATATCATTATAAATAGAAGGGGGTCATAAAATGACAATCGTAAAAAAATGTATGGCATTATTATTAGTCGTGTTTCTATCATTTCAAATTTGTGTTTTAGCTTATGCAGAAGAGTCAACCGATGAGATTTTAAAAGTGTTGAATTCAGATTCTATTACTGATGAGTGGGCAAAAAGAATTGCTAGATGTGTTTTTGAAAGAGCTAACAAAATATGGGAATTAGCTAGTGAAGATGAGGCAGAAAAAATAAGCCGTAATGAATTAGATCCAGAAAAAGCATTAACAAATTTAAGAGCATGTAATTTTTTAGAAAACACATCATTAATAATAGATAAATACAATCCATATGTGAGAAAATTGGGAATTCCTAAAGTGATTTCACATGAGGAATTTGATAAACAATCGGTTGGAAAAAAAGTATTTCATCATGGTGTAAATGCAACTGATCCTGAGAGTTTGTCTGAGCATACAAAACAATTTTTAATTGGAGAGATTAAAGATGGAATGGAAAATAGTGGAATTTATGCTTCTACTGTGAGATCTGAGGAAGACAAAAAACGTGGAATAAGTAGTGGCCATAAAGGGATAG
>CAKSGI010000094.1 GCA_934454005.1 uncultured Eubacteriales bacterium
ATAGTTTTTCTACTGCTTCAAGCGTAATATCCGCATGAAGATTTGTGTGATCAATCATTTGTGCTAATTCTTCTTTACTTAGTTCTTTTGCCATTTTCTCACTCCATAGTTTCTAAATATATTAACTCTTCTAAAACAAATCTATTTTCTCTGTAAGAAAATCAGTTAACGAACAATTAAATATTCCGTCATCATCATAAAATGAACGTGGTATATCGTTTCTAATCAGAATTTTTTTGAAAAAATCTTTTATTTCTCTAAGTGATTTTGTCTCTGATATCAGCTTCTCGTTATTATCAATTTGATAAGCCGATTGAATATATACCCTTTTATCCCCATTATTAACAACAAAATCAATTTCTAATTGTATCTTTTTATTTTGACTTCTATCTAAAATCATTCCAACATCGACACTATATCCTTTTGATATCAATTCATTATATATAATATTTTCCATTATATGTCCTTGATCAAACTGTCTGAAATTTAATCTACTGTTTCTTAATCCAATATCTGTATAGTAATATTTGTTTGGTGTCGAAAAATATTGTTTACCTTTTATATCATATCTCCTTGCCATTTTAATTAAAAAAGCATCTTCAGCAGCAGATAGATATCTTGATATCATTTCACTATATATTTTCTCCCTTTTATTTGATGATAATGCATTTGCAATATTATTAGGGTTAGTTAGTGATGAAATTGATGATGAAATATAATCAAGTGTTTCATTTAATACATCTTCTCTTGTTATACTATTCCTTTCAACAAGATCAGAAATATAGACTTTTTTATACAAATTTTCTAAATATTCAATTTTTTGTTGATCATTTTTCTTTTCCAGTAATGCAGGCATTCCTCCAAAAATCATATACTGTTCTAAAGCATCTCTCCAATAACCTTTTACACAATCATAATACTCAGCAAATGATAACGGATATACATTAATAATAGTAGATCTCCCTCTAAATTCTGTAGCTATATCCTTTGAAAGCATCTTTGAATTGCTACCTGTAACATATACATCAAGGTTTGAATATGATCTTAGTTCATTTAACATATCATATATTGATACTTCTATATTTCCTGCATCAACATCCTTAACTTTTTGGGTAAACTGAATCTCATCAATAAACAAATAATATTTGTTATCGTAATTTTCCTTAACTCTTCTTTCTACCTCTTCACACAGAGTAATAGGATTCCTGTATTTATAGTCTTTTCTTTGATCAAGTTCAAAAGTTATTATATTTTTTGCATTAACACCATTTTGTTCAAGGTATTCTTTAAATAAACCAAATAGAAGCGTTGACTTTCCACATCGTCTAAGACCTACGATAACCTTAATCTCTCTATCCCACATTGCATCTATCAATTTATTTAAATATCTATCTCTTTTATACATTTTTATACTCCATACGAAATCAAGGGCATTTTCGCCTTATTTTTTGTATAAATTATATCATTTTTACATTTTAAATCCACCTTTGCACATGAAGAGTGAGATATCGCTTATTTAGTGGTGTTTTGCATCATTGAATCTCGATATTCACTCTTTTTGGTGCCATGATTACTATTTCTATGAATTTTAATACTTTAGCATACTTATCATTTGGTGGATTTAATATAACCCATATTAGATTCATCCAGTCCTGTAACTGTTCTCTATTATATGATCCATGTTGTTTCATAAATCTTTTAGCCAGATTGTGTAATTTATTTACTGGTTCAAGTGGATTATTTTCATCTTCTAAATTCTTTAATTCTTCACTTGAATAACTGATGCTTACTAGATTTAATTTTGTTACTAATGCAGTATGCGATTTTTCTTTATCATGAATAATTGTTGAACCTTCTCTTATATGGTTGCCATATGTTCTTAATGTAGAAGTAAAAGATGGTTAAGAAGTACATTTAACTATAAATATTGATTTTTCTTTATTGGTAGCTACACCTATTCCTATTTTTTTGTTTGATATACCTCTTAATTTTTTGCCATCTTTCTTGATTGTTTCACTTTTAATTTTAGGTAAGTACACCTCATCCAGATAAATTGTTCCATCAATAATTTCTTCATCTTGTATACCTTTTAGCACTTCAAATACTTTTAACAACCAATACCTGCCTGTTGATTCAGCATTTCGATTGTAATATGAGCTTGTCTTAATAGAATAAAATTCGAACAAAGATAATAACTCAAACCACTCGGATATAGGAATTTTATGTGAATCAAAAATAGTGTTTGTTAGTGGCGTAAAACTTTTACCACATTCACTGCATTATATTTTTGTGTTCCGTCTTTTCTGTGCCCATCTTTTATGAATTGTGTTGAGTCACAATAGGGACAGCTTTTAATCTTTATAGAATTGATAAAAGCAATTTCATCTTCAGATGCAGAACGATGCTTAACTGAATACCATTCATCTAGTGTGTTTTTAAACAACTTTTCTTCAGGAGTTAATTCTCCACTATTAAAAGGATAAGTTCTAATAGACTTCTTATTATATTTATTGTTCATTTTTGGCGGTTCGAAATTTCAGGAGATGAATAACCAGAACCGCCAAGTTCTTCAATGATTATTCACCTCGTGAAATTTCTTGAATGCTTGCCTTTCCACAAGCCTTATCATTATATCATTGAATAACTTATCTTATTTTTACCCTTCATGTGCAAAGATGGATTTTTATATTTTTTATTTGCCACGAAATTCAAAACATTTATGTCTTAAATTTCGTATCAGTTGAATTAATATACCAACAATATATCAATTATCAAAAATTCACCAATTCCTCTTTAGATTATCCTGAAATATAAGCTTATATTTTGCCTGTTTATTTATTCTATGTTGCATTTGTTTAAACTGTTGCGTTCAATTGGAAAGTTAAGCTTCTGGTTTAATCCATTTGTAAACAGCTTTAATAAATTTAAATTCATCTGTTGTTACACTATACGATGGATTATTTAGTTTATTTTGCAAACCTTCAATTTGTTCTATCCACTTTGTACGTGCTAATTTACCTCCGCTCAGAGTTCCGTCTTCAGGGCGCGTTAAAACACCTTCAAATATTCCTGTCCAATGGCTACCTACTGTCACTATTTCTTTACAATCTTTAAGAGTAACACAGTCCCATAATGAAACAGTATTTTCTCCATATCCGGAAGAAATATTATCATAGTTTTGCTCATCAGCAATACCTTTTGCTTTTTTGTAAATATTTTTAGGAAGTGCTTTAATTTCCCAGTTATCTCCATATTTATCTACAAGTAACATTTTAATTGTTTTTTTAATCCAAACTTCAATCTCTCGCAAATACGTCAATGAATCTGCGTTGTAAGTTTTTGCTTCATTTTCCCAAAACTCTTTTAACCCATCTGGTGCAAAGTCTGTACGAGCCTTTGCAATCTCTCGTTGAAATGCTCTCCAGAATCGGGTATCAGCACCACCTCCAAAGTATCCTCTTAAATCTCTGCGTTCTTGTTGAGTAAGATTGTTAAGATAATCATTCAAAGGATCAAGATAAAATGCCACTTGTTGTACCAATTCATCAGTTTTTTGAGTTTTAGGAGATATTTCCTTTCGTTCTATAAGCAAATTAACTATATCATTAATCACACGAATAACAGCCTGTATTCCGCGGTTCATAGTCAACATCCCATCATTACTATCTCCACGTTCCCATTCATCAATTGCACCATCTTTTATATACCGTAGACATCCTTCTAAGAATTTATATAATAAATCACAAGTTTCTTGGTTTGTTCCAACATCAAAAGTCCCATCGTTGATAATAACATTCTTTTTGTCAAATTGTGTTAAGAAGTTACATTTTTTCAATGCTGCTTGAATTGCTTCAACTGTAATACACTTAATAGAAGACTTTTCATCTTCACCAATAACGACTCGCCCTAATAACGGTGACGTTTCCTCTTCGCCAAACATTTGTGCTATTTTCGATCTTAACGCTTGCCGACGTTCATTATAATCAGAAGAATCCCATAGCATATCAGCATTTAAGGTAACGCGAAGTGTTTTTGGTACAGCTTTTTGGTTCTCATTAATATCCATAAAAAGCTTTATTTGCTCTTGCCTATCTAAATCTACAAATGCTACTACAGGTATACTATCAGTTGTAGCATAATCGGAATCAGAATATCCATACAGCCGATGTTGGCCATCAATAATGTATGCAGAGCGATACTTTTTAGGAAGATGTAATATACCAAGTCGAGAATGAGATTCTTCCACTTTTGTCCCAGACAAGTCAAACTGAAGCCCCTTTCCCCCAGAGTCTATGCTGATAATTAATGAATTCGGAAAATAACCGCCGTTATTAATAAACTTTTGAACATCTAAAAGACGTTTCTTTTTTATCAAACGCTGGTATGTTGGCATCATATTTTTATTAGCTTCGTTACGGTGAAGCACATAACCAATCTTTAAAAGTCGCTCAGGTTCAATTGAAAAAGAATAATACTTATGACCACCCATTTCCCCCTGTATTGCAGGAATTCTGTCATCCATATTTCGAATATCCTGATTTGCAAATAAATTACCTAAAAGTTGATACCTAGCACAAGTTCCTAAATGTTTAACCAATTCATAATAATAGTTAATTACCGAATCACTAAAATGAGCAATATCCCATTCACGCATCTTAGTTTGATCTGCCTGCGATATTATAAAGTTATGTGTTGCCCAAATAAACTTTACCTTGGCTTTAGGAAATCTCTTGTGGGCTTCTTTACGTAATCCATCCATCTGACCATGAAACGCTTCCAGTGGTTTTTTAAAAACTCCATCCTTTATGGTTTCAGCCGCTTTACATTCAACAATAATAACGGTTTCATCATCAGCAGCAAAAACATCTATTTGTTGAGTTATATTTGGATTTTGAAAGTCATATGACATATCAAAATATCGATCTTTATTCATGTAGGTAAAACCAAGTTTTTCAAAAAGACACCATACTCGATCTTCAAAAACTTCATCAAATTTTTTATTTTTACGTACGCCTACATATTTATTATTTTTATAGCTCTTGAATTCTTCCCATCCTTCTTCTATTAACTCTGGAAGTGCTGAACGGCGTTCTTTACATTCAACAAATATTTTGTTCCTTAGAGCATAAGCCTTTCGTAATGCATCGTCAGAAATAACTGACTCCCATTTTGTTTTTGTCTCACTCATGTTTAGCCCTCCGGTATGTTTGTAAAGATATACTCTGTTATAGCTGTACGTGTTGCATTTTTACCTCCAATGAGGCTATTCCGTTGCAGTTCAATAATTCTATCCCCTTGTGTCAAAAATATTTCACGGATTGTTTCATGTGCTGCATTTGTTAAAATATAGTATGCTCCATGTGACTTTATATATTCGATAAATTTTTTTAAACGATATTGGTCATCTAGAGAAAATAATTTTTGATTATATGCTATAAATCCATTATTACTGTGTGAAACAGTATATGGTGGATCAAGAAAAACCAAGTCATTTTCTTTAATACGATACTTATTAATTTCAAAATCTCCTGTTGAAATCCTAGCATTTTGCAATTGCAAGCTAGCAGCTCTAATTCTTTCTGGATCATAATCCCATTTTTTGCGAAATCCATACGGAACATTGTATCTACCATTTCTATTAACACGATATAACCCGTTATAAGATGTTTGATTTAAGTATAAAAATCTTGCAGCATTTTCTACTGGATTATCTCTAGTAATTTCTTCTCTTATTCTGTAATAATCAACTTCTGTATTTGGAAGAGTTTTGAAATATTCAATTAATTCTTCTGGATTATCTCTAACTTGAATATAAGTATTTATCAATTGTGAATTAGCATCAGAAAGGTATGATTTTTTAGAATGTTCCATTGAGAAATAAATGGCTCCTCCACCCAAAAAAGGTTCATGATAATGCTCAATATGTAAATCACCCACAATAGTTGATATGTATGGAATCAGCCACTTCTTTCCACCAGCCCATCGCACAAAAGGTTCTGTAGTTGACATAGTTTTTACTCCATTTCCGTCTTACCATTTTCAATAAGATAATCATCTATATCAAACGGAATGGCATACATTATACAAAAACTTTTGATCGATTTTAATTTGTACAATTTTGGAATAGCTTTATCATTTTCCCATCTATTAACTGTCGAAAATGATACCCCAATTTCTTTTGCAAAGTCATTTTGACTTAGTAAAGTTTTCCTACGAATTGTTTTGATTAAACTACTAAATTTCAAAATAACCCGCCTCCCGTTAATATCTATACATATAGCTTCATTATGGCGAATATATCGCAAAAAAGCAATAAATTATTGTAAGAATCCGCTATACCTTAACCACGCAAAACATAATCTATAAATAAATACAATATATACAAATATATAGACTAAATTAAAAATATGAGAAATACATTTACCAAAAATAAAAGTATTCAATTGTCTTTAATGTTGCTTAAGTTCTGTAAGTCTGTCGAAGTAAAGATAGTATCTACAAATAGTCCATTAGTAAATTCTTTCTAAAAAAGTAACAAATGACGAAAACAATCACTTTTTCGAATAAAAAAAGGTTTAAAAAATCAAAAAAATGATGTCCTTCAATTACATTTAACTTCCTTGTACTACAATGTGGCATTAAAAAGTGCATATTACAGCACTTTTAACATTGAATTATATTCAGTTTCGTTTAATTACTTAAATAATATTAATGTTACCGCTCTCGTATGAAATAATTGTTTCTTTTTCTTTATCATATCCGTCTATTATTTCTTTCCAATCTTGACTTGTCATTTTAATGTCTTCCTTTTGAAATCTATTATCTTTTTAAAATTGGTTTTTCTCTAGACAATGTTTATTTGACGTTCACTTTATTTCTTTTGCCATTTTCTTACTCCATTTACATATACCATCTTTGTATTATAGTTATCACCAAATACAGCTATATTTGCTTTATTACCAATATTTAAAGTGCCTACATGATCAAGTTTTAATAAGTTAGCCGGATTAACACATCCTATTTGAACAATATCTCTAGCGGTAGCGTTACAGTTATCCTTTACAAATCTTGCCG
>CAKSGI010000095.1 GCA_934454005.1 uncultured Eubacteriales bacterium
GGAGACTGTATCTTTGTGCCAGCGAACTCTAAGCTTTTAACAATACATGGACAAGCACAGTTTTTAGATGTTCATGCATGAAAGAATATAAAGAAAAAATGTAAATGTTAATATTTGATTTTTTATGGATTTATAGGTGGTTATATGGAAAAAGGGATTACCAGGGAAGTAACGACAATTCTTAAAGCAATAGCGATATTAACAGTTATATTTACACATGCAAATGGAAAGCTGGCTTTTGTGGGCGTTCCTTTATTATGCAATTCAAAATTCACCAGTGAACTATGTAAAGGTGGAATGTCTACTTTTTTGATTTTATCGGGATATGGATTGTACTGTTCATATCAAAAAAAAGGTTTTGATAACTGGTGGGATCGTAAAATTACGAAGATTTTTCTACCTGCAATTTTGATACAAATTGTATGGTTTTTGTTAGTTTCTATATACACCTATTTTAGCAGTAAAACGATTACAATATCTTGGGCAACTTTAATTACGGATATTTTATGCATCAGTCAGCAAAATAATATTGATGGCAGTATGTGGTATTTAAGCTATTTATTATTTTGTTATACAGTATTTTATGTTTTTTAGATATTTTAAAGAAAAACTCGCATTTGCGTTATTTATTATTTTCTGGATTTTATTAGCACCTATAGCGAAATCTGCTTATATGAATAACTGGTATTGCATATCAGCATTTATGATTGGTGTAATTTTAGGAAAAATAACATCTACTTATGAAATCTATATAACTGTACTAACAAAAGTGATTAGTATTATTTTAGCTATTATTGTAGGTGTTTGCTATTATCTTTATCCAGGTGAAAATTGGGTAGTAGATAATGTGACTAGTCTTTCACTATCTATGGGATTTATACTAATTGTTAGTTTATTTGATTGTAGTAAATTGAAAGTCTTACAATTTATTGGTAAGAATTCTTTTATTCTTTGTTTGTTGCAGGGTAAAACGATATATAAATTTCCTTATGACATTTTTAAACCTGGTATTAGTAGGGAGATTGCATTTATTGTATTATTAGTAATTAGTATATTATTAGCAGATTTTGATAATCAAGGCGGAAAGAGAGAAGAAAATGACATTACAACCAATAACAAATGAAAAAACATCAAAGATTATTTCTCTTCAAGCATTACGTGCTATAGCTTTTTTAGGAATATTAACTTCACACGTTAAAGCTAGTGACTTAGGATCTTGGGGAGTGTCAATTTTTATTATATTATCAGGATTTGTTATGTATCTAACATATAGAGAAAGAAACCTTCCTGATGATATGCATGGGGCTTTATCTTTTTCTATTATGAAATTGAAAAAATTATATCCACTACATGTTATAACGATGCTTTTGTCACTAGTGTTAATTATACTAGATCAAATTGGTAGATTTACTATAAAATTTATTGTATTTCACATAGGAATGGTTATTCTTAATATATTTTTGTTGCAAGATTGGGTGCCTTCTTCTTATGTTTATTTTTCATTAAATGGAGTTGCTTGGTATTTATCATTTTGTTTGTTTATGTATTTTATGTTTCCTTTTATAATGAAAGGTTTACGAAAAATCAAAAGTAATAAAGAGACAATAATTACTATTTTTTCTGTATATGGTATACAGGTATTGGCTGGCTATTTTTCAAGTTTTTTATCACAATCAATATGGATATTTGATGGTACATCACATTGGTTTACTTATGTTTTACCATTATTTCGTTTAGGAGACTTTGTGATTGGATGTTGTCTTTGCTATTTATACCTTAATCGTAATCATGAACATAATATTTTTAAGTATGAGATGTTTGAAGTTTTTACATTAATTTCCATTATTGTTGCAGATTATATTTTTAAAAATAAAATTGGTTTTCTTGGTTCAGAATGGTTTAAATATTCAATATTATATACTTTATCAGCATCAGCGACAGTATATTTGTTTGCAATAAAAAAAGGCTTTTTAACCAACATTGCTACAAATAAACTTTTAATTTATTTGGGAAATATAAGCGCACATGCTTTCTTAATACATACAGTAATAGTTAAGTTTTATGTTGTAGTATTAAATAAGTATTTTGGAATAGATTTAAATGTATGGAATCAAGCAATTTTAGTATTTTTACTTACCATCTTAGGAACTAAAATTTATGTTGCAGTAGAAAATAATATTAAAAAGAAAACATACAAAAAAGCATAATAATTTTATGGTTTAAACGAATCTAATCCAGTGAGATAGACAAGAAAATAAAAATTATAGTATGTATTATTATTAATGAGGGAGTATAAAATGATGGACAAAAATAAAATTATTAAACTTGTAAATTCACATCATTCTTTGTTTTGTTTATGTTCAAAAGTATATAACAATATATCATTAAAAAATAAATTACATACTATAGGATGTAAGGTTAAAGCTGGCGTTTCTATTATTAAAGGACTAAAGATTACAAATAATGGTCAAGATAATGAAGTTATAATTGGAGATTTTGTTATCATCGAAAATAGCTCGATGATCATTCAGGGTGATCATAATCGAATTGTCATAGGTGGTTATTCATACTTGAATGAAGTTGAATTATATATGGAAGATGATGATAACAGGATTCAGATTGGTTCTCATACATCTCTTTGTGGTAAAGCCCACTTAGCAACAATTGAAGGTACAAAGATAAGTATTGGAGATAATTGTTTATTTTCCAGTGAGTTACATTTTAGAACTGGAGATTCTCATTCAATAGTCAATATGGAGGGTGAACGTATAAATCCTTCTAAAGACATTGTTATTGAAGACCATGTTTGGATTGGTACAAGGGTAACTTGTTTAAAAGGTGTTCATGTAGCAAAAGATACTATTGTTGCGGCAACGACTACATTATGTAAAGAATACAAGACACCTAATGTAATTATTGCTGGTATTCCGGGTAAAGTGATTAAAACTGATGTTAACTGGAATATTGAAAGAAATTAGAAGGTACTTTAGAAAATACATGCTAGTGAAAAACAATGCATATAAAGATACCTTTGTGATAGAATGTTACATATGAACAAAATAGTTAAAACAGTACGAAATAACAGAGAAGTTAGTCTTTTTCTTATAGATGTTTTTTGCATAGCATTTGGTTATATTTTTGGATTTGTCTTTAGATTTATAGATAATCCAGCTTCAATTGTGTCATATCATGCTCATTTTAGATCTATGATTATGACATTACCTTTTGTTATTGGAATTAACTTATGTTTTTTTGCAATAATGAAAATTAACAAATCATTATGGAAATATACAGGACTGGATGAAGTTGGAAGAATATGCTTTGCATCATTTATTTCAAATATAATCTGGTTTTTAATTGTATATAATCTTCCACTAACACCATATGTAAGATCGGTTCCTATTCTTGGAATGATTTTTCAGCTTGTATTGATGTTAGGCTTTAGATTTACATATCGCATGATACATGAGAAAAATATTCAAAAGATTAAGAAAAAAAGAGCTTTGATTATTGGTGCGGGATCTGCAGGAGCACTTTTAGAAAGAGATATTAGAGAAAATGATAAATTCGATGCGATGGTTGTTGGATTTATCGATGACAATAAAAATCTTGTAGGAAAGAGAATTTCAGGTGTTGAAGTTTTAGGGACTGTAGATGATATACACAATATTATCAAAAAAGTAGATGTAAATATTGTATATATTGCTATTCCTAGTGCATCTAAAAAGAGACTATCAGAGATTATTGATGTTTGTAGTAATTTGAATTTAAAAACACAAATCATGGATTACCAAGTTAGAAAGAACTTGGAAGAAGTTTCGACGATAAGAGAAGTGTCTGTTGAAGATTTGTTAGGTAGAAATGAAATTACTCTTGATGCAAATTCAATTCATGGATACTTAGAAGATAAAGTTGTCATGGTTACAGGTGGTGGTGGCAGTATTGGTTCTGAATTATGCCGCCAGATTGTAAGATTCAACCCTAAGATACTAATTGTTTTTGATATTTATGAAAATAATATGTATAACCTGCAACAGGAATTACTTATCAAAATTAGAAATGGTGAATTACATACTACTGCAAAGTTAGAATTCCTTATTGGAAGCGTTAGAGATAAAAAGAGATTAGATGAAGTGATGAACAAATATCATATTGATGTTGTGTTCCATGCGGCTGCTCATAAACATGTGCCACTTGTAGAAAGTTCACCTAAAGAAGCAGTAAAAAATAATGTCTTTGGTACATATAATACAATTCGAGCTTGTATTAGAAATGGTGTAGGAAAGTTTGTGCTTATTTCTACAGATAAAGCTGTAAACCCTACAAATATCATGGGTTGCACAAAGAGAATTACGGAATTAATTATTCAAGCGTTAAAAAATAACGGTGTTACAAGAGTTGGAGCTGTACGTTTTGGAAATGTATTAGGTTCTAATGGATCTGTTATTCCGTTATTTAAAGAGCAGATTTCTTCAGGTGGACCAGTTACAGTAACTGATCCTAATATTGAACGTTACTTTATGACAATTCCTGAAGCTGCGGGATTAGTGTTACAGGCTGGTGCTTATGCAGACAATGGAGAAATCTTTGTTTTAGATATGGGTACTAGAGTGAAGATTTTAACACTTGCAGAAAATATGATTAGATTATCTGGTTTAAAACCATATGAAGATATTGATATTGAATTTATTGGTTTAAGACCAGGTGAAAAGATGTATGAAGAAATTAGTCTTGGTAATGAGAAAAGATATAAAACAGAGAATAATCGTATTTTTGTCAATGAACCAATGAAATTTGATAAAGAGAAATTCTTGAATGAACTAAAAGAATTTGAAGTTGCGATTGATTCTAATACAAATGAAGAAATGTCTAAAAAAGTATTTAATTTAGTTGAAGAATATAAGTAATAGTGAGAGGCAGTTTTTATGAAACTAGAAGAAACTCATATTAAACCTTTTGAGAAGAAGGTGTGGTTATCTTCTCCTACAATGCATGGGGAAGAACTTGAGTATGTTAAAGAAGCATACGAAACAAACTGGATGAGTACAGTTGGTGAAAATATCAATGAGATTGAAAAAACTATTGCAAGTAAAGTTGGCTGTAATTATGCGGTTGCTTTATCTTGTGGAACAAGTGCATTACATTTGGCGGTTAAATTAGCAAAAGTAAAACGTGGTGATTATGTTTTCTGTTCAGATATGACTTTTGATGCGACTGTAAATCCTGTTGTATATGAAGGTGGAATTCCTATTTTTATTGACACAGAAAGAGATACATGGAATATGTCACCAGTAGCTTTAGAAAAAGCATGTGAGTTATATCCTGATGTTAAGTTACTGGTAATTGCGCATTTATATGGAACACCAGGTAAAATTGATGAAATTAGAGAAATCTGCCAAAAGCATAATATTACGATTATTGAAGATGCAGCGGAATCACTAGGTGCTACATATAAAGGTATTGAAACAGGTTCTTTTGGTGATTTTAACTGTATTTCTTTTAATGGTAATAAGATTATTACGGGTTCTAGTGGGGGAATGTTATTAACTGACAGTTTAGAAGCTGCTAATAAAGTACGTAAATGGTCTACACAATCAAGAGAAAACGCTCCATGGTACCAGCATGAAGAACTTGGCTATAACTACCGTATGAGTAATGTTATTGCTGGTGTTGTTAGAGGACAAATTAAATATTTAGATGAACATATCGCACAAAAGAAAGCAATATATGAAAGATATAAAGAAGGATTAAAAGAACTACCAGTAACGATGAACCCTTATGATGAAGTAAACTCAGTTCCTAATTTCTGGTTATCATGCTTGCTTATAGATGAAGAAGCGATGTGTAAACAGGTTCGTGGAGAAACAGATGTTTGTTATGTTCCTGAACATCATAAATCATGTCCTACAGAAATCTTAGATGCAATTAGTTCAATTAATGCTGAAGGTAGACCAATCTGGAAACCAATGCATATGCAGCCAATCTATAGAATGAATCCATTTATCACGGAAAAAGGTGATGGTAGAGGACAAACTGATGCATATATTAAAGGGTCTATGGTAGATGTTGGAATGGATATTTTTAGCCGAGGTTTATGTTTACCTTCAGATAACAAGATGACACCTGAGCAACAAGATATTATTATAGAAATGATAAAAAGGTGTTTTGATTAATGAATTTCTATTCTAAATATGTAAAAAGATTACTGGATATTGTTATTTCTCTATTATTTTTAATACTGTTCTGGTGGATATATATCATTTTATATTTTTTGGTTAAAGCCAAATTAGGCAGTCCTGTTCTTTTTTGCCAGCCACGACCAGGCTATAAAGAGAGAATTTTTAATATGTATAAATTCCGCAGTATGACAAATGAAAAAGACATTAATGGGAATTTACTACCAGATGATAAACGTTTAACATCATTTGGATCATTTTTAAGAAGTTCTTCTTTAGATGAATTACCTGAGATATTTTGTATATTAAAAGGGGAGATGTCCTTTGTTGGTCCACGTCCGCAACTTGTTCGAGATATTGTATTTATGTCGGATGAACAAAGAAAAAGAGCAGATGTTAGACCAGGTTTAACAGGGTTAGCTCAAATTAGTGGAAGAAATAATATATCCTGGGATGATAAGTTGAATTATGATCTTGAATATATTAAAGATGTTTCTTTTGTAAATGATATAAAAATCTTTTTTGCAACATTTGCGAAAGTATTTAATAAAAATGACATCAATACAGATGGTTGTGCAACAGCGTACGATTATGGCGATGAATTATTAATGAATCATAAGATTACAAAAGAATTTTATGATAAGAAACAACAGGAAGCTAAAGAGTTACTGGAAAGATTTTATGGAAATGACAAAATATAGTGTTTTAATGTCTGTATATAAAAAAGAAAAGGCAAGCTATTTACTGGAAGCAGTAAACAGTATGCTAAATCAATCTGTTAAGCCTTCTGAAATTGTTTTAGTTGAAGATGGTCCATTGACTGATGAACTGTATACAGCAAGTGATTTAT
>CAKSGI010000096.1 GCA_934454005.1 uncultured Eubacteriales bacterium
GTCTTGAAAGTGGTAAAAGCATATATGATGATCAGGGTTTTTATATTTATAGAAATCGTAGATTAATTATTTGGGGTAGTTGGCTACGAATGAATCAAAAAAATGAATTTAATAAATTGGCACGTGTTCAAGTAGATATTCCTACTTCACTAGATGGTATTTGGATGCTTGATGTAAAAAAATCTTCTGCTAAAATTCCTGAGGTTGTTAAGAATAAACTAAAAATAGCATTAGCTGATTCTTTGAAAAAAAGTCAAAGAACTATTAGACGCCCTGGAAAAGTAGAAAAAGATTCTGTAAATAAAATTTGGCTAAGAAGAGAATTTGGAAAAGAAGAAGTGTCGTATGAAATAAATCATGATAATGTTTTATATAAAGAATTAGTTAATCGAATTTCTGCTGAGACAATTAAGTATTTTACTGCATATATGTTTGAAGTTGAAAAGAATTTACCTAAATTTTTAATACGTGATGATATGGTAGAAAATTTCAATATAAAAAATAAATCTTCTGAAGGTATTGATGAAGTTCAAGATGAATTAGAATCAATTTTATTAGGCTTGCCATTGGAAGACAGAATTGAAATGTTAGATTTTTTTATTAAAATTCAGCCATTTAATGCTTTGATGGATAAATATGATGAGATAAAAAAGAAGGTGACACAATGATAACTGAAGAAATGGAAAATACGTTATTAGGAACAATTAGAGGAGCCAATAAAGGTAAAGATTTAAATCATACAAAACTTGATGCAATTGCTAAAGGTCTATTGAATGTATTATCAAAACAATTTTCTTGGAATTTGACTGATGACGAGAAAAAGAGACTGGTTGACTTAGTTGTTGAGCGATATGAAATGTTAATTGGTGTTATACAACCGGCACCAATTATTATAGATAATGGCGATCCTTCAGAATGGTTTATTAATTTGAAACCTAAATTATCATTTGATTATTCAAATAGATATTTTGATTTTCTTCGTGGAAATGATTTCCCAGATGTTACCTTAAAAACTATTAGTGAATCTACTGAAAAAGTTTTGGGATATTGTGCTGATCCAAGAGGAAACTCACATATTTGTGCCCAAAAGAAAAGAGGATTAGTTGTTGGAGATGTTCAATCTGGTAAAACATCTAATTATATTGCGTTGATTAATATGGCATGTGATGCGGGTTACAATATTATTGTTTTATTGGCTGGTATGACAAGCAGCTTAAGACAACAAACTCAAGATAGAATTGATGAGGGATTTATTGGGGCAAAAAGTGATTCTTTAAATGATGGACCTGTATATATTGGTGTAGGTTTCGAGCAAAGCAAATATTTTGGTATTCCTTTAACAAATCATACTAATGATTTTGTTAAGTTTGTAAAACAAAATCAAAATGCTGGTAGTGAAGATTATAATAAACCTATTGTTCTTGTAGTAAAGAAAAATAAAAGTATTCTTGAAGGTGTATCTGAATGGTTAAAGCCAGGAAAAAATAACATTAAAAAGAAAGCAAATATACTTATTATTGATGATGAGGCAGATAATGCATCAGTTAATACAAAGAAAGATCCTTCGGAAATGACTGCTATTAATGCTGCTATAAGAAAAATTTATAATAATTTTCCTATTGCATCATATGTTGGATATACGGCTACACCATTTGCTAATATCTTTATCAATCCATTTGAAGAAGACCCTTCAAACCAAGATTTGTTTCCTGCTGACTTTATTGTTTTATTAGAAACTCCATCTAATTATTTTGGTTTTGATAAAACTTTTGAAAAAAATGGCAGTAAATATAAGCATATAACAAGAATAAATAAAGATGATATGTATTATTTGCCGACTGATCATAAAAAAGATGTTTCTTATGATGGTCTGGCAAAAGATTTAGAGGATGCTATTTTAAATTTCTACTTATGTAATGTTATTAGAACTTTGGATGGAAAGCCCACAAACCATCGAAGTATGCTAGTTAATATTTCTAGATTTAATGATGTTCAAAAGAAAATTGTTGATAAAATTCAAGAATTTCATGACTCTTTTAAAGAAGAGCTTTCAGAACTCGATAAACGTGATGATAAGTATTACTTTAGATCATCAAAATTAAAAAGGCTTCATGATTTATTTATGGAGGAGGAAAACTATGTTGTTGCTCGTTCAAAATACAATTGGGAAGTAATTAAGTTTAATCTTTGGAATGAAGTTAAACAAGTTATTGTTTCTTTAATTAATAATAGTATTAAGAATAGATTTTCATATGATGATTATAAAGAGGTTGGAGCAAGAGTAATTATTGTTGGTGGATTTGTTTTATCAAGAGGTCTTACATTAGAGGGTTTGATTATTAGTTATTTTGATAGAAATAGTGTTGCATATGATACTTTGCTACAAATGTGTAGGTGGTTTGGATATAGATTTGGATATGAAGATTTATGTAAGATTTATATGACTCAAGAAAGCTTAGATTCTTTTGAAGCAGTTAATGAAGCTGTTTGCAATTTGAAAGAACAATTTAAACAATTAGCTGATTCTCATAAAACACCAAAAGATTTTGGATTAATGGTTAAGGAATCACCTGAAACTCTTGAAACAACTTTATTGGTAACTTCTAGAAACAAAATGTATAATACTAAGCAAGTTTATTGTACGCTAAACTACTCTGGATTTGCTGTTGATACATCTAAGATTTCTAAAAGTTATTTTACTAATAAACATAATTATGATCAAATAGAACTATTATTTACTAATTTGATTGCTCAAGGTTTTAGTATAGATAATTCAGGAAGTAGATTATTAATTAAGGGCATTCCCTGTGACTTCGTTGCAAAATTTATAAATGAAATTAAGATTCCTTATGTTAATACTAAATTCGATCAAGATAGTTTAAGTACATATATTTTAAGCGATGATAATCAGTATAAAGAATGGGATTTAGTGGTAGCATCTGGTAAATCCCAAACTAATTTTGAATTGTTTAATGATAAAATTGTTAAAGCTTCTGAACGTAGGTATGATGTTAATGATAAAGAAGATTTCTTTAGAATTTCAGGTACTAAAAATAGATTATTTGAGCCTTCTATATTTGCTTCAGGTTTGACTGATAAAATGATTTCGGATGTTAAAGAATTTGCTAGAAATGAGGTCCTAGAAGGAAGAAGAAAGTCTCCTGCTCCTATTGTTGCGGATTATTTGAATGTTCGCGGAAGAAATCCTTTATTAGTAATTTATCCTGTTGTTTTACGTGGTGAGAAAAATAATGATACATTTGAAAAAGCAAAATACAAAAATGTTGTTTTTGGTTTTGCTATTGGTTTCCCTTCAACGGAAAAAGGAGTAAGAATAAAATATCGTGCGAATAAAATTAAACTGGAACAATTATTAAATAGATTTTATGATATGGATGATGAGGAGGAAGAAGACGATGATTAATATTAAAGAGTTGTTTAATTATTTACCGAATGGAATAATGGATAATCAAAGGAAAATTGATGTCAAAACTAAAGTTAATATCTATTATGGTCTTACAAAAAAAGGAGGTAAAAGGATTTCATTCTTATCATCATGTAGACCTTATGAAATTGAATCAACAAAACTTATTGAGGTATTACAAATTAATGAAAGTGAAAATGTTTATTGGACATGCTTTGATCTTATTGATTCTAATGCTGAGTCTGTTTACTTTTCATTAATTGAAGATTTAATTAATTCAATAGAGACTTGTAAAGATGAATTATCTTGTATGAAAGAAATTAAAAATAGATTTCTTATTTGGAAAAAAATGCTTGGACGTGTTGTAAGCAATGGAATGTCAGAAGAAAAAACAAGAGGTATTTTCGGTGAATTATACTTTTTATATAATCATCTTGCTAATAAGTATTCTATCGGCGATGCAGTTAAATCATGGGGTGGTCCAGATGGGGATTCTAAAGATTTTACTATAAATAATCAATGGTTTGAAGTTAAAACTGTTGGTACAAGTACAAACGACGTTAAAATTTCTTCATTAACTCAACTTGATTCTGATGTAGAAGGTGATTTAGCAATAGTAAGAATTGAAGGAATGTCTTATGCATATTCTGATGGTATGTCTTCATTAGAGGAGTTGGTTACTTTAATTTTAAGAAATATGGATGCTTCATATGATAGAGAATTATTTATTTCTAAATTAGATAAATTGAAATATACTCCTTTGGATAATGCTGTCAGATTAAAATTTAAGGTGCATAATATTTCTTTATATTTGGTTAACGATTCTTTTCCTAGAATTGTAGCCAAAGATATAAAATTTGCAGAAATCGATAAGATTTCATATTCAATATATATTAAAGCAATTGATAAGTTTAAGGATGAGAGAAAAATATGACATTAGAAGAGTATAGAGAAGCATTTATTAATTATATAGAGACTACTAGTATTATAGATCAAGAATATCCTGAAAATATTTTTTTGAAAGAAATAGAAGATATTCTAGCCCATGATTATAAATTATTAAGTCAACTTGATCCTATATATTTTGATTTACCATACGATCTTAAAACAGCAAAAAAAGGTATGCATATTAATGGTGGTTATTTTGAAGAATCTGCTAACACATTACATTTGGTTTCAATTGACTATAATCCTGATGAATTTGTGACCATGCAAAAGGCTGATTTTGAAAAAAAATTAGCTTATCTTAAAAATTTTTTTGAAGCTGTATTAAGTGGTTATTTCAAAACAGGTGAACGTGCAAGCGAGGTTGTTCAATTTGCTGCAAGCATTTTAGGACATGCAATAAAAGGCGATATATATAAAATTAATTATATAATAGCAACAACAAATAAATTTTCAGGTGGATGTAAAACTATTTCATCTACTCCATTAATTATTGGAAATACAACATTTGAAGTTGATGTTACTTCATTAGATATGGAAGCAATATTCAAAACAAAGTTATCTGGTTTTAAGAAAGAACCTGTTATCATTAACACCTCTGATTTTGGTTTAAAAGGTATTCCATGTATAAAAGCTGATTTAAAGCAGAATAAATATGATGCTTATTTAGCTATAATACCTGGTGAATTTTTATCGGATATATATAAAAAATTTAATTCAAGATTGTTAGAAGATAATGTAAGATCTTTTTTAAACTTTAGAGGTGGTGTAAATAAAGGAATTAGGGCTACCATTTTGAATGAAAAAAATAATTTTTTTGCATTTAATAATGGTATATCTGCGACTGCTTCAGAAGTGGAAGTGAATTATATTGATGGAGAAGGCTATTATATTACAGAATTAACTGATTTTCAGATTATAAATGGTGGTCAAACTACAGCTTCACTTGCTGCAACTTCTATTAAAGATAAGGCTGATTTAAGTGGTATTTATGTGCAAATGAAATTAACTATAGTTCGTGAGCTTGATGAGAATTTTATAATTAATGTAGCAAAATATGCTAATAGTCAAAATAAGGTTACTTCTGCTGATTTAAATTCTAACCATAAATTTTATGTTCGTATGGAGGAATTTAGTAGAAAATTATATACTCCAAAAATACCTGGTTTACCTTACCAAACTAAGTGGTTCTTTGAACGTTCACGTGGTCAATATGATCAGCAGATGATGCAATTAACAAAGACTAAGGTTGAAGCATTTAAGAATGAAAATCCAACTTCGCAAAAAATGACTAAAACTGATATAGCTAAGTATTTAAATTCTGCTGAAATGCATCCATATGAAGTATCATGGGGAGCTGAAGTTAATGCTACAAAGTTTTTTGCAAAAATGGAGAAGGAGTGGGAAACAGATGATAATAAATTTAATGAATTATACTTTAAACGTTTAGTTGGTAAAGCACTATTCTTTAAACATATTGAAAATTTAATTTCAAATCAAGATTGGTATCAAGAGAGAAATGGTTATAGAGCTCAATTAGTAACATATACTTTTAGTAAAATTGTATATGAAGTTTCTTTAAAAAAACTTGTCATTAATTATTTAGAATTTTGGAATAAACAATCAATTCCATCAGCATTTGATCATGATTTATGCGAAATAGCTAAAATTTGCTTTGATCAGTTTTATAATCCTTCAATTGCTAATGTTAGTTCATATTGTAAAAAACAAGAATGCTGGAATGTGATTAAAAAAATCCCTTTTACACTTAGTGATTCTATATTTGAATATTTGAACTCTCTTAGTGATGTAAAGGTAGAAGATACTTCTGCAAAAAAAGAACAAAGAAATACTAATAAAGTTACTACTGAAATCGCTATTTTTAATCTTGGTGAAAACAAGTGGAAAGACTTATTGCAACGTGGTGTTCAGCAAAAAGTACTTAATCCAATTGATGAAAATTTTATTCAAGTTGCAATTAAGTATTGTAGAACTGGTTTTGGTTGTTCAAGCAAACAAGCAAAGTGTATTTGGGAAATTAAAGAAAAACTTTCGAAAAATGGAATAGAATAAAATAAACTTAAATGTACCTATAAATATAAATTTATAAATCCTATTTTATTTAATATTCCAAAGAAAATAACAATATTAAATAAAATAGGTTCTTGGATTGAATTCAATGAAAAGCAAGTCCAAGATGGCTGTATACAACAAAAATTATTTTAAAATAAGAGAGGTAAGAAATATTATGGAATTAAAATTAACAGAAGAAGAAGCAATTTTATTAAAAAACTTATTAAGTGAGGAGCTATATACAATAGAGGATATGGCTTCAACTGCTGATGAAGCTGATAAGAAAGAATTAGAAGCTCAACTTGATGTAATGAAAACGATTCTTACTAAGCTTCAATAATAAAATAATGCCTTAGATAAATTTAGTCATTTCTAAGGCTTTTATTATATATAATAATTTTCAGAGGATAATATATGATAATTGAAACCAAAAGATTAATCCTAAGACCATTTAAGGTTGATGATGCTAATGATGTATATGAATATTTAAAAGAACCAAAAGTGAATTGCTTTAAATCAATGAAGCTTAATTCTATTAATGAAGCTAAGGC
>CAKSGI010000097.1 GCA_934454005.1 uncultured Eubacteriales bacterium
CATTTGAAAAATGTATGAAACAAATAAAAAGACTACTTATAGAAGAAAAACAAACTAAAGCAAAATTAGAAAAAATACAAAAAACAAAATTAGAATGTGTAAGAACATTATTAGATAATAACTTTTATGAAGATAAAGAGGTGTCAGAATGAAAGAAAGATTTATGAAAAATGGTGTTTTCTCATTAGAATATGACAAAGAAACATTAAAAGATATGGTTTTAACATTACAACAAGAAAACAAAATCTTAAAAGAAAATGCAGAAAATAATGACAAAGTAGCAGACAAAGTTAATTGGGAAAATCAGTTGTTAAAGAAAGAAAATGAACAACTAAAACATAATTGGGATCTTTTAAAAATATGTCTTAAAGATGTTATGGATTCTTATGATGAAGATAATAAAGAAGATAAAGATTTTATAAGAGAAATTTTAGATATGATGCAAGAATTGGAACAAGGAGGTAATGTTGATGAGCGAAGAAGAAAAAGAAGCAATAAAAGAGCTTCACTATAAGAAAATTAAAACTATGTGTCAAAATTATCAAGATAAAGAAACAGTATATAAATATTCTTTTGTAGATGGAATGGCAAGGAATATTGCTGAATCAGTTTTTTGTGTCGATATTAGATTAGCAGAAATAAATAAGCTAATAAATAATCTAATAAAAGAGAGAAATAGAATTATTGAAATAGAAATGTTAGGTGAGAAATAAATGAGTGTTGAAAAAGCTGTGCAGCAATTAAAAACATTAATTGAACATTTTGAAAATGGTGGTGTTGATTGTAATACAACCGATATTGAAGCGTTAAAAGTTTTAATCAACGGGTACATTGAAAAAAAGAATCATATAGCAAAAGAATGTAAAACAATGATTGTTAATCAAGAAACAAATGCGATAGAACTATATAATTTCATTCAAGAGTATTTGTCGTTCGACAAAGTAATGCTTTTATACAAAATGATTCGACATAAACTAATTAATTTAGAAGATAAATAGTTAAAAAGTTATTATATTGAGGAGGAAATATGAAGAAAATAGTAACAGGAATAATTATAGGAATTATAGCTTTAGGAACAACAGGATGTGTTTTAGATGACGAAACAACATCTACAAAAGGCGATATCAATAATACATTAGATATCGGTAATAAACTGGTTGGAAGTCAAGCGACACCGACTGATATTGATTATAGCTTGGAAAGATATAATTTAATTAAAAGAGCTTATTGGGTTAATGGGATGAGAGATAAAGCAAGAGCTTTACCGAGTCCAATAGCAGATATGCCATTAGGTTATATTGTTTTGTTCGCTGAAAGCGGTTCGGTTGTAGGAAAATTCACGGTAGATGGAAAAGTAACTAGTTTAAATAGTTATTTAACTCCAGATAGTGAATATTATGAAATTCTATATGGAGGAACAAGTACCAAAAAAAACAAATGGTTGCCAGATGTCGATGGTTCTTATGGCAGCAATGATAATGGAATATTCTTTTTTACGACAGATGGCAAATACATCGAATGGACAGGCACGTATTTATATAGTGATATTCCGTTTATTGTAAAAGATCCAATTGTAAAGGTTGGTGAGTAAATGAAAGGTTTTACATTAATAGAATTATTAGCAGTTATTGTAATATTGATGGTTATGATAATGATAGTTATGTCTGTGATTGGAGGTGTCATTGAATGAAAAATCTTTTTGAGTCATTTTTTGGCGCATTAGTAACTTTATTTGTGTTTGTAATAATAATATTTGGAATTTATATAACATTTTTTCCTGGGGGAAGAGCATTGATTAATTCTTACGATAACACTATGCAAAAGGTCGATGATAGGACTAAATATGAAACTAGAAAAAAAGTTGAAGATACTGCAAGAGCAAGTATAGCAACATACAAATCAGATAAATCAACTTATGAAATGTACAAAGATAGTGTTGATGAAGAAAAAAAATCGTGGGCTGAGCAAGCAAAAATGAGAGCTAATAAAACAGCAAATGTTTACAACGAATATATGCTAAAAAATAGTTATGTATTTGATGGCAATATTCCTAGTGATATAAATTATCAATTAGAAATTATAAAGTAAAGAATAAAAGAGGTGACAAGATGAGCGAAAAAGATATTATTAAAATCGTGCTAAATGAACTTCAAGAAAGAAACTTGATAAAGAAGACAGAGAGTAGTTATAAAAATACTGAATTATTGTTGTATAATTATAACAATATAAAAGAATCTATCAGTAAATATCGTGAGCAGATTAAAGATTTAATCGAAAATGGTATACCTAATTCATCGCCAGCTGTAAGAATGATTGGTAATTCTGGTTTTAAAGATAATTCAACAATTTTGGAAGAACAAATAAATAATTTAAATCACACAATCATCAGAACTAAAAACACAATTAGATTTATCAATTCTGTGCTTAGCAAGATTCAAACTGATAAATATTATGAAATTATTACATTAAAATATTTTCAAAACAAAACGCTTGAAGAAATAGCTGAGTATTTTGAATGCGAAACTTCAACCATCACGCGAAATAAAAAGAGATTGTTAAATGAGATAAAAGTATTATTATTTCCTAACGCTTTTATTGACGAACTAGGACATTAGACTTGACAAAATGCAAAAACCGCGCAAAAACCACGCTCTTTACATAGCAAAAAATATGGTTTATAATGTGTAAAATGAAATTATTATAAAGGGTTGCGAATAGCAATCCTTTTTTGTGGAGGAAAAATGTTTAAAACTTGTAGCAGGTGTGGTATTGTACCAGATGATCATATTTGTCCTTTCAAAGTCCAAAAGAAAAAAGATACAACTGCAGGCTCTGTCCGTAATCTCAGTCATTGGCACAAAAAGAGTATAGAGATTCGTGAGAGAGATAACTATTTATGTCAAGTATGTTTGAGAGAAAAATATAATACACAATTAAAATATAATTTTAGTGAACTAGAAGTACACCACATCATTCCTCTTGAAGAAGATGCAACCAAAGCCTTTGATAATGATAACCTAATTACGTTGTGCAGATATCATCACGAGCTAGCAGAGCGCGGTGATATCTCAAGAAATGAGTTAAGAACTATGATAAAAAATAATAATAGTTATCAATGTTGAAATAGACTCCCCCCTACCTCTTTCGTGGTTTTGAAAAAAAATTTTTTTGAAACCCACCCTGCCCCTCAAAATAAAAAAAATGCCAAAAATAAAGGAAGAAGGCGATAATATGGCTAGACCATCCAAAAGTATAAGCGTTTCAACCGGTAAAATTTCAAAAAAAGAAAAGGAAAATCGATTAGAAATGGAATCAGCGCTAAAAGGACAAGATAGTTTGTTAAAACCTGGATCAAATCTTAATAGAAGACAAAAACAAATATTTAAATTTATTGTTGAGCAATTAAACGATTCAAAAATTTTAGGTAATTTAGATATTTTTGTGGTCAATACAACAGCAATTTGTATTGAAAGATTGGAAACGCGAGAAAAACTTGCGAACAAAGATAGTGATTTAATTTTAAGATCATCATTTAAGTACGCACGAGATGCATATAGTAGAGATTTTTTTAGATGTTGTAATGAGTTGTGTTTAAGTCCACAAGCACGAGCTAAACTATCAATAAGCGCATCTATACCTAAGAATGATGTAAAAAAAATAAAGGATGTGATAGATGATGATGAGTGAGCATCCAAGTTATCAATATGCTTATAAAGTATGCAAGAAAAAAATAAAAGCACCAAAATACGTTAAGAAACAATGTAAGATATTTATTTCTATATGCGATGGCAAAGACAAAAAATATTTTATTGATGAAAAGAAAGTAAAAACAATAGATAAAATTGCAAAAATGCTTAAAATGGCTAAAGGACTTTGTGCTGGTGAATCAATATACAATTCTCTTGCAGGTTATCAATGGCTCTTTGTTATTGCAACTCTATGTGTTGTTTTTAGAAATGAACCTAAAATTCGCCGATATCAGAATGCTGTATTAGAGATTGCCAGAAAAAACGGAAAGACATTTATTGTGGCTTTTCTTTTTTTGCTTCTATTTTATCTAGAACCGGCTTATTCTAGGTTTTTTAGTGTAGCACCCGATGGAAGTTTAGCCAAAGAGATAAAAGAGGCTCTAGAGCCTCTAATTAGGGCAAATTACGATGTAATAGATCAAGAGGATTTTAAAATCTTACGTGACTCTATAACTTACAATGAAAAATCAACAAAATATGTGCCATTAAATTATTCAACTTCAAGAATGGATGGTAAAGAACCAACAGTCTTTATTGCGGATGAAGTTGGCGCTTTGCCAACGGCTTACCCGGTTGAGGCGATGCGTTCTGGACAATTGTTAATCAAAAACAAACTTGGTTTGATTATTTCAACAAAATACCCAACAACTTATAATCCATTTGAAGATGAAGTTAAATATCAAAAAGAAGTTTTAGATGGTGTTATCAATGACGAAACAACATTTGCACTCTTATTTGAGCCAGATGACGAAATAAAGGATCAATGGTCTACAAATGATGATGTAATTTTACAAGCGAATCCGTTAGCTGCTGAAATAAAAGCTGTATTTGATGATTTAAAGAAAAAACGTGATAAAGCGAACATTCAAGAATCCGTTAGAGAAAACTTTTTAACAAAGCATTGTAATATTATCTATCAAGGTTTAGGAACAGAGAGTTTTATTGATGTTACGGAAGTTAAAAAGTGTCGTGTTGCCAAAATTGATTGGGAAGGTAAGAGTTTGTACGTGGGTGTTGACTTGGCGATGACAAACGATAACTGCGCGGTTTCAATTTGTAGTGTTGATGAAGACGAAAATATAATTGCTGATTCAATCGCCTTTATTCCTGAGGGCAGAATCGAAGAAAAGAACAAGTTTGAACGAATTAATTATTATGAGTTTATCGATGCTGCAAAGTGTATTGCTTGTGGAAATAAGGTTGTAGACTATGCCGTTATAGAACAGTTTGTTTTTGAAATTGAAGAAAAGTATAGAGGAACTGTTGTTGCAATTGGATTTGATAGATTCAATGCTTTATCTTCCGCGCAAAAATGGGCTGAAAAATATAATTGCATTCAAATAAGGCAGCATTCAGATACACTACATAGCCCAACAAAATTACTTTGGGAAAAAATAATGAATGCTGAATTTCAGTATGAAAAAAATAAATTACTTGAAATCAATTTTGAAAATGCAAAGTGTGTGTATGATACGAATATGAATCGTTATATTTCGAAGAAAAAATCTAATGGAAAAGTTGATATGGTAATGGCTCTTATTAATGCAATTTATTTGCTAGAGCAAGATATTGTATTTAACAAAAATAATTTTGTGGTACAAGCTTAGGAGGTGA
Organism: uncultured Eubacteriales bacterium; assembly: GCA_934454005.1. Next base: position 5,364 of record CAKSGI010000097.1, read on the forward strand.
TAAGAATGAAATTAAACTTTAAATGGCAATGGTGGAAGAAGAGAGATCAAATTGATGCAGAATCATTTGATCATCTTTTAAAGGTTCATTTTGCAGAAAATAATTTTTCGCGAGAAGATGCACTTAGTTTGCCGGCTGTAGCTTCGAGTGTTGATCTAATTTGTGGAACAATTGGTATGATTCCGATAAAACTTTATCAGCAAGTTGATGGAAAAAAAATCGAAGTTGAAAATGATAGTCGTGTAAAACTTCTTAACAAAGATACAAAATCAACATTAGATGCTGTCCAATTCAAGAGAGCATTAGTAGAGGATTATTTACTTGATAAAGGCGGTTATGCGTTAATAAAAAAGAAAAGAAATACTATTGATTCGTTAGTTTACATCGAACCTAAAGAAGTTACAATTGTAACTAACGCCGATAAAACTGATCCTAAAATTAGTTTTATGATAGATGCCAATGAATATAAACAGTGTGATGTTTTAACAATTTTAAAAAATACCAAAGACGGTGGTTCTGGTGTTGGTGTTGTAAATCAAGTTTCGAAGGCTTTGGAAACATCATTTAGAACATTATTATATCAATTGAATCTTGTTAAATCAGGTGGTAATAAAAGAGGCTTTTTAACAAGTGAGAATCCACTTGGCAAAGAGGCATTTGATAAATTAAAAACTGCTTGGAAAGAATTGTATGCAACAAACGAAAATAATGTATTAATTTTAAACAAGGGTTTGAACTTTAAAGAGTGTTCTAATTCGAGTGTTGAAATGCAACTTAAAGAATCACGCGAAACTTTAAATAATGAAATTTGTAATATTTTTCACATAAGAGATAAATATTCTGATACTTTGAAAGAAGCTATAATGCCAATAATAAGTGCGATAGAGTGTGCTTTAAACAGAGTGTTATTGTTGGAAAAAGAAAAAGATAGTTATTTTTTTGCGTTTGACTTGAAAGAAGTTTTAAAGGCCGATTTAAAAGAAAGATTTGAGGCTTATAAAATTGCTAAAGAAACAGGTTGGATTACATTAAATGAAATTAGATATCTTGAGAATAAAGATACTATTGAAGGTTTAGATGTGATAGCGATGTCTTTAGGGAATGTAATTTACAATACAAAAACACAAGAATATTTCGTGCCGAATACGGATTCAAATAAATCTTTTGAGGGAGGTGATGAAAATGAATAATAAGTTTTATCAATTCAAAAACCAAACAGATAACAGTTCTGATTTGTATGTTTATGGTGCAATTACAACGAGCAAAGATGATGATTGGTTTTCAAGTGAGAGTGATGTTGATTTAACTGATTTTAAAAGTGTTTTAGATACTTTGGCTAATAATAGTATTTTAAATATTTATGTTAATAGTCCTGGTGGATCAGTTTTCGCTGCGTCAACGATGGTTTCGATGTTACAACGTTAAAAAGAAACCAAAACTATCACTATTAATGCTTATGTCGATGGTTTAGCTTCAAGTGCGGCATCATTTTTGATTATGGTTGCTGATACAATAAATGTGTATCAAAATTCAATGTTAATGATGCATAA
>CAKSGI010000098.1 GCA_934454005.1 uncultured Eubacteriales bacterium
CTGCTACATCGAGAGATTTACAGGCTGGAGCTTCAAGATATACCGAAATGAGATTAGCACCAATCACACAAGAAATATTAAGAGATATAGATAAAGATTCAGTCCCTATGCAATTAAACTATGACGATACTAGATTAGAACCTGAAGTAATGCCAGTCACATTCCCTTTAGTTTTAATAAACCCAAATTCAGGAATAGCAGTAGGTATAGCATCTAAAATATGTTCATTTAACCTTAATGATGTAATAGATAACACTATAAGATGTATAAAAGGTGATGAATTAAAAGTTATGATACCTGATTTTCCTACAGGTGCAAATATAATATATAATAAAAAGATATTAAATAAAATACATAACGAAGGTGTAGGAAGTGTTAGATTAACTTCTAAATATGAAATAAACAAAAACAGTATATCTATAAAAGAGATACCTTATACTACCACCAGGGAAGAAATAATAGAAAGCATAATTTCTTTAGTTAAAGAAGGAAAAGTAAAAGAGGTTGTAGATGTAAATGATAATTCTGGTGCTGATGGATTTGAAATAACTATAGATGTAAAACCTTATACTAACATAGATTTATTAATAAAAAAGCTATTTAAAATGACACCTTTATCTAGTACATTTGCTTGTAATTTTACTATGCTAGACAATGAAAAACCAAAAACTTTAGGCGTAAAGCAAATAATACCTAAGTGGATTGAATTTAGAATAGAAACATTAAAAAATATCATAAACCATGATATAAAAAATAAGACAAAGAGATTACATTTACTAAAAGGATTAGAGAACGTATTGTTAGATATAGATAGATGTATAGAAATTATAAGAAAATCAAATAGCACAGAAATAATAAATAAATTAATGTGTCATTTTTCTATTGATGAGAATCAAGCTAATGAAGTTTCAAATATGAAGCTTAGAAACATAAATAAAGATTATATTCTAAAACAAATAAAAGATATAGAAAAGTTAGAAAATGAATTGGTAAAACTTCAAGACACAGTAAATAATAGAGATAAGATATGTGAAATCATTATAAATCAACTTAAAGACGTATCTAAAAAATATGGGCAACCACGAAAAACTGAAATAATCTACGAAGATGAAATATCTACTACTAGTATATCTAAAGAAGATTTAATAGAGGATTATAATTGCAGGATATTATTCACTAAAGATGGATATATAAAGAAATATTTAAGACAATCAGATAATCATAAATTAAAAGATGGAGACGTTATAATGGGGGATATGATTTCGACCAATAAATCAACTCTGTTAATATTCACGAATAAAGCTAATAGATATAAGTTGAATACTTATGAATTAGATACAATGACACCTCAATCTTATGGATCATTCATCAGAAATATCATTAACCTAGAAGATGATGAAGAAGTAATTAAAGTTGTTTCTATCGAGAAAGAAGTAGGTTATATGGCGTTTATATATGATACTGGAAAACTATCTAAGATAAATATTAAATCATACCTATCTAATAATAAAAAGCTCCAAAACTGCTATAATGTAGATTCTAAACTTGTTGCTATAGAGTATATCATAGAAGATGTGGATTGCTTATTGATCACAAGTGAAGGTAAAGCACTTATAGTTAATACTAATAATATAGCATCTAAAGGCACTAGAAATAGTCAGGGGAATGTATCAATTAAATTACCTGAAAACATTAAGTGTATAGGTGCTACTATAAATATTTTAATAGATGATAAATTTGTATTAAAAACTGCCAAAGGTAAATCTAAAGAGTTTTTATTAAATGATATAGCCCCAACAAATAAACCTAATGAAGAAAGAACATTATTTACTTATCTTTATGGTAGAAGTGCCACACAAGGAAATTTTGTTATCAATGGGAGAACAAGTTGTGATGAAATAATAAAATATATTAAAATTTAAAATAATTATTGAATTATTATGAAAAAAATGGTATTATATTATCAGAGGTAGAAAAATGAAACTTCTGATAATATAATGCAACAGAAAGGATTTTAATATGGAATTTAATGCAAAACAATTAGCACAAGAATGGAAAGAAGAATTAAAAAAAGAAATTGAATCATTCCCAACAAAGCCAGTAATGGCAGTTGTTATAGCCAAAGATTATAGTGAAGCTAGTAAAAAATATGTTGCTAACAAAATAAAAACAAATGAAGAATTAGGAATAGAAACAGAATTATTTGAAATAGAATATCAAGATAAATCACATGATGAATTATTAAAAGAATTAACAAGTTTAATATTAGTATTGAATAGTAGAAGATGTATCAACGGAATTATTGTACAAAAACCATTTCCGCAACTTATAGATCATGAGATAGATAATTTGATAGATGTATTAAAAGATATAGATGGTTTTAGTTGTTATCAAAAAGGTGCTTTAGTTTCTAAAATGGATAATGTATTAGCACCAGCAACAGCTTTAGGTTGCAGTAAGATAATTTCTAAAGTATTCAATGGTAATGTATCAGGTTTAAATGCTGTAATAATTAATAGAAGTGGATTAATAGGGTTGCCATTACAAAGTATATTGTTGCATAATAACTGCACTGTAACTAATATACATACAAAAACAAGAGATGAATATAAAAATTTATTATTAAAAAATGCTGATATTGTAATAACAGGCTGTGGACAAAGAAAGATATTTAACTCAAGTCATTTTAGTGATAAATGTAAACTGATAATAGATTGTTCTATGACTAAAGTTAATAATATTGCAGGGGTTGGAGATTTAGATAAGGAGCAGTTATTAGAAAACAGACCTGATATAGTTGTTTCATCAGGATATAATCAATCTGGTTTGCTGACTGTAACGGCTTTGGCAAATAATTTAGTACAAGCTTATAAAGCTCAAAATAATTTTTAAAAGCAGATTGTGGAATAGATATTTATAAAATATTAAATAATTAAGATTTAAGGAGAATAAATTATGAGAATAGAAAATGTTAAGGTATATGAATTAGAAGAAAGTATAAAGGCTAGTAAATTTCCAATGGCAACAGAGATAGATAAATGTAATAATGAAATAACTAAAACCGTAAGAGCTTTAGGAAGAAGTAAAATAGGGGAAGGTCATGATAATTGGTTAAATGGTGTACGAGTAGCTTTCGATTTAACATTTAGCAATAAAGCATGGACAGAACTGCAAAGGTATCATTTCATAGACTTTGTATCTTGTCAAAGTACAATGCATAGAATAGCAAGGTTTAATTTAAATAACCAGTATAATAAATATGTGGATCAAAGAATCATAAATATCATGAATGAATTAAAAGATAAATATAATGAAACTAATGACAAAGAAGATTATTTAAGATTGTTATATTCTAACCCTGCTGGTTTTGAATTAACAGCTAGAATGACTACAAATTACAGACAACTAAAAACTATATATTATCAAAGAAAGAATCACAGACTACCAGAATGGAGAGAATTTTGCAAGTGGGTAGAAACATTGCCTTTGTTTAAAGATCTAGTTTTAGGTGAAAATAGCCAAAATTAACATCAAAAAATTAACGTTTTTACGTGGTTTTATTTTTCATAAAATCAGAATTTTATTAGGTTTATAATTATCTTTTTACCAAGTGAAACTTTGAAGTTTAGTAAAATAGCCAAAGTCTAAAAATTATGATTATCTGGTAAAATAGTTAAAGAAATGGCTTTATAATTTAATTTTAAAGGAATTATAGTTTTTAGAAATGGGCATTTTACTGTGTTAATAATTAATATTAGATATTTTATAATATAAAAAGGAGTGCATAAAATGAATATTAATGATGTTAAGGAAAGTGCATTAGATAAAAAACTTTTAAATATAATTGGGATTAAAGGAATAGCTAAATGTAAGGAAGATTATACGTTTAGATGTCTTTTACCTAAACAAGGACAAGGTGTTATAGAAGTGCGTATTTTAACGGGAAATTTGATAGAATATAAAATTGAAAAGTTTTATATTAATATAGCATTGGATGAAAAGAAAGCTTTACGAACACTAATAGATGAACATGATTTTGATAGACATTTTGAGATAATTAACATTCAATTTATATAAATATTGCGAAAATATTAAGTTAATAATTAATATTAGATATTTCTAACACCAGACTTTTATCTGGTGTTTTGTTGTTATTAAATAAAAATATTTTAATTTTTTACATAAAATGTATTGACGGGTAATATAATATATGTTATTATTAATACATGGAAAAGATAAACAATAAATGAAGGAGTTAGAAATGAATGAATATGGAGAGTTAATAGTTAATTTGTATCTTTTAGAAGACGTATATTTAAAAGATGTAAATGATAAAGTTTCAAAATTTTTAAACTACATCATGGGAAATTCACAATATTTAAGCGAAATTCACAAAGCTAAATGTGTGTATAAAGGATATAGTTACTCAACTCTATACCCAATTGAATCGGATAAAATATATAAAGCAAATGATATTTATAGAATAATGATAAGAAGTTATGATTTTAATTTTTTAAAAGAAATGAAAGATGCTATACATGGTGCTACAAATGACACATTCCAAGAAATAGGGAGCGAATTAAATGTGTACGAGCATAAAAAAATAAACAAAGTAACAAACATCACCCCAGCAGTATATACTATTAAAAAAAATGGTAAATATACATGTTGGACAAAAAAAGATACTGAATCAAATGTAGAAAAAGCTATATTTAACAATATGATAAAAAAATATAACTATATCAATAAAACAAATTTTGACTTTAGAAGAGAAGATATAATAGATCATGTTGAAATAATAAACAACATAGCTATAACAATGAATTACAAAGGTATAAAGCTATTGGGTTATAAGTATAACATATATTTCAAAGAAAATAGCTTTGCTCAAGAGTTAGCAAATTTTATAACTGTAACTGGATTACTAGAAAAGAATAGTTCTCTAGGGTGTGGGTTTGTAAAAGCATATTATAAATAAAGGGGAGTAGGCTACATGTTACATGAGTTAATAGATGCAATAGGCTTAGAATATATGAACAAGCAATTACAAAGGAATATAAGTCTTAAAAACACACTTTGTATAAAAGTAAATATGGATAATAGTCTTAATGTTGTTTATATAGATAAAAAAGATAGTATGGAAGATTTAGAATTAAAAAATTGGTTTTCTGCTAGAATTTACTATAGTGAACATCTAACTATGAATAAAGCTATAATTAGGAATGGAATAACTAACAGAATGATAACAAGTGCCGTAAAGCAAGCAGTTATATTTAATATAAAAACAATGGTAGACAAAGCGAAAAAAAACAACTTATCAACGGAACAAGTTTTCAATATAGGAATAGACGAATACATGAATGAATTAAAACACGAGGATGGTTTAATAGTTAAAAACAAAAAAAATATATATAAAATATTAAACAAATATAATGATAAGAAAATAAGGGTTTTAATATTAGAAGATGATAATATAGAAAATTATAAAAAGGAATATAACAAATATATATCTGAAAACATATTTGACAAAAAAAATAAAAAACCTACAAACAGATATACTGGATTCATGACATTGAATGATAAAAAACCATTATTATTAAATTTTGGAGGTTTGTGCGAGGAAATACAAGAATATAGTAAAGAAGAAGTTTCTGAAATATTTACTTTAAACAGATATCTTTCTAAATTTGCCAAAACTAAAAATGAAATAGAATTAGATCATGGAGGCAAGATTATCTTTGAATACAATACAACGGAAAAAAGAATAGTATCTTATGAATACATTCCTCAAACAGAAGAAAATAAATATAAATTAAATATATTAATTGAAAATGTATTAGGTGGGAAAATTGAAGAATATAATATTAAGAACTACAATATGCTAGTTGATAAATTCAATCAATATTCAGATTTCTCGTTTAATACAGTAAATAACGACAATAATAAAGATGTTTTATATTACAAATACAAAAATATGATACAAGCTTTCTGGGGAAAAGGGGAAGAAAGACAATATACAGTAGATAAAGAATTTATAAATTTGAATATGCTAAATATAATTAAAGATATTATTGCTTATAATGGAAAAGTAAATAATTCAAGCGATTATAAATATCTAAAATTAAAGGATATATTAAATTTTGAAATATGTGTAGAAGATCATTTTTTAAAAAATAATAAAAAGGAGTTAGTGCTAAGCATGAGAGAGGATATGTTTGAAAGGCTAAAAAATTACAAAGAAACATTTGAAATAAACGATACTAAAGAATTGGCTTTTATAACTGGGCAATTAGCAAAGTATACAATTGATAAATGTGGATATGTTAAAACAAAGAATTTATTAATATCAAAATATCATTCAGTAAAAAATTGGAGCATATTAAAAAAACATTTAAACAATGATATAAATAAATACGGAGGCGGAAGCAGAGAAAATAAGATTTATGCTGAAATACTTTATAAGATAACCGTTTTAAAAGAAGATAAAAGAATTATGACAGAAGACGAAAAAACTTGGTTTAATATAGGTTTTTATAGTGATAATATATTTTATAAGAAAACAAAATAAATATTAAAAATTCAAATAAAAATTTTTTTTAAAATTAAAGGAGAGATTATTATGTTAAAAAGAAATATGGTTTATGGAATAATTGGAGTAGGTGTAAATAAAGGAAATTATAATGCAAGTTTTGATAAAACACCAAAAGCTAATGGTGATGGGGTTATGTATGCAACGCCACAATGTTTACAATACGCTATAAAACATCAATTGCAAAAGGATGGCTATAAGGTTTTGTATAAAAAAAGCTTATGTGAAACTGGAGTAAGAACATTACAACAAGCTTTTAATTATTATACTGGAATAAACTTAGCTGATAAAGAAACAGATATAAC
>CAKSGI010000099.1 GCA_934454005.1 uncultured Eubacteriales bacterium
GAGGTACCTAAAAATTTATCTTCAAGACAAAAAGAATTGCTTAAAGAGTTTGATGAAACAGCTGTAGATAAAAACTATCAAAAGAGAAAAGGATTTTTTGATAAATTAAAAGATATGTTTGAATAGAATATTATCAATCAAAAAAATTAACCTGCCATTAGTGTTGGCAGGTTAGTTCATTATATCCTCAAGATTGCTAATCGTTACGTTATCGGATTTTTTGTATTTAATTATATCTCCAACAAAGAAGACTCCAAAAATAATAGATGAATAATAAGTTATGAATCTCCATAGTAACATAGCTTGATCAATTATACTATGATTAAAAAATGTACTAAATAAAACTAAAAATGCACCCTCGGAAGTTCCAGCGCTACCGGGTAAAGGGGTGTAAGAGGATATCATCATGAGAAACGATCCCAGAGATATCATATCAAAAATGGGAAAACCAAGATTATTAAAAGCTTTATAAATAAAAAATGATACTAAATAAAATGTTGTTAATTGAAAAAATGTTAATATATATAATTTAAATGATAAATTAATATTTTTACTTATAGATTTATTATTTTTTAAATAGTATTCAAGCTGAGTTTCAACCTTTAAACTTGTTGTTTCGGGGTTTTTTATTATACGAATTTTATTGAGAAGATTAAATACAAATTTTATAAGCGCAACAGTAATTTTACGATTTAATGAAAATAAAAATAGTAAAACAACAAAAAAAGATTGCGCTAAAAAACCTATTAATGCTAAGACAATAAATCCAGGAAATCTTTCTTTGAAATAGCCATAATTAATTGAGATAATTGTTAATGAATATACAGTTAGTGTAATATGATAAACTAAAAATTTTTGCACTAATATAGAAAGAGCAGTACCAGATCCAATCCCCTTTTTAATCATAGCGACTAGCTGCATTGGTTGACCAGCAATTGCAAATGGAGTTACAGAGTTGAAATATTGTCCTGTCATAGTTACTTTTATAGCGTCTCTATATTTACTTTTTTTACTATAGACGAACAAGGATAGAAGATGTATTATTTTTGCATCTATTAACCAATATAAAAATATAGAGCTAAATGCTATTAGTAACCAAAATACATTAAGTGTTTGAATACTATTAATAAGAGTTGCAAGATTATTATTATTTAAGCAAAAGTAAGTCATCATACCTACAGTGATTAAAAATAATCCTATGAAAAAAATTTTAGTTAGATTTTTATTTTTAGCATTACTCATTAAAATTCCTCATAACTTAGTTATTTGCATGTTGTTTTTGAGATTTATTATCAGGAGCGTTAATAATATAAGGCATTTGGACATTGCCTGTTCCAGCTTTATATTTATTTCCTTTAAAATATTCTATTGATTTATTGTTTGCCCGAATATTATTGACGATTCCAGAGAAATTTTTACATCTTAAATGCATCATAAATATTGAGTGATAATTAACTAATTTTGTTCTTCTAGCATATAACCTATATGCAAATTTGTAATTATCATAATCTTGTTTATTTTCTAAATATTCACGTATCATAGCCATAGATATTGTATAATCATTTATTTTTTGTGCATTCATAGTTTTTAAAATGCTACCACGTCTTTGGGTATAATTATATAATGCTTTATTTGTTATAGCTATTTTTTTTGCATTATAAAATAGTTGAGGAGAAGCCACAACATCTTCGAAATACATGTTACGAAATTCTATATTATTATCTGTAAAAATAGATTTTTTACAAAGTTTATTCCAAGCAAAATGATGTATAGTCCAATCATAAATTAATTTTCTTAATGCTTTGTCTTTTTTGTATGTTCTGTCCCATAAGATAGTTGGGACATATATTTTAAGTCCAGATTTTGGAAAATACAGATTCAAATTGCAACAAGATATATCTGCGTCATTTTTTATTATTAAATTGTAGAGAGTTTCTAAAAATTTAGGATGTATGTAATCATCGCTATCTAAGAATGCTAGATATTCACCTTTGGATTCTCTAATTCCAACATTTCTAGCATTAGATAGACCACTATTTTTTATACTTATAACTTTAATATTATTGTATTTACTTTTATACTCTTTTAGTATTTCATAACTTGAATCAGTTGAGCCATCATTAACAGCTATTATTTCTACATCTTTAAATGTTTGATTTATAGCAGAGTCTAGTGATTTCCTTAAATATAGTTCTACATTATAAACTGGTATAATCAAACTAATTTTTGGATTTTCGGGTTTTAAGCTCAATTTAAATTCCCCCTTTATCCCTTAAGCTTAATTTATAGAATCAGGAAACTCAGATATATTATCAAAACAGGCAAATTCATCTTTCATGCAATAAATAACTTTAGAGTTCAATGATCTTATTTTTTTAAATAATCCCTTGATGTCTTTTTTTTGTGCACATATCTTATATATAAGTTTTAAATTGATAAGCATAGTTCTATATCCATACAATAAGTAGCTAAGTTTATAATTATTATAGTCTTTATTTTTTTCTAAGAAATTTCTCATACAAGCAAATGATCTTATATAATCATTAAGTTTTTCTTCATCTATGTTATTTACAATGCTATAATCACTTTTTGTATAATTATAATATTCTTTATTTATAACAGCGATTTTATTTGCAAAATAGAACAAACTCATTACTACAGGTATATCTTCGAAATACATATCTGGAAAACTAATATTATTTTTTATAAATAGATCTTTTTTCCAAAGTTTGTTCCACATATAAAAATGCATTCTTATATCTTTTATTAAAGAATTTAACATTTTTTTATTAGAGTATACACCAGTTTTAAAGCAAAATGGTTTTCTTATTTTTTTATCTTTTTCAGGTAAATATGTAGAAAATCCGCAACAAACAATATCTGCATTAGTAGATAAGGCTGTTAAGTATAATTTTTCTAAGAATTCGGGTTCTATATGATCATCACTATCAACAAAAGCAAGGTAATCTCCTCTTGCATATTTTAGTGCTTGATTTCTAGCCTCAGCAACACCTAAATTTTCTTGATTTATTATTATAAAGTTTGAATTTTCTTTTTTAAACTCTTCTATTATATTAGATGAAAAATCAGTTGATCCGTCATTAACTATAATAACCTCAAAGTCTTTCATTGTTTGATTTACAATAGAGTTTAAACAGTTTCTAATAAATTTTTCTTCATTATAAACCGGTACAATAACACTTATAGCTGGACTGGTTTTATTTTTACACAAGATTCTCAATCCTCATTACTAATCTTTTTATTTTTATTTTTGGTAATCCTAGAAAATGGAGCAGAAATCAAAATAACTAAATAATATGTAATTAATCGCCATAATAGCATGGCAGATTTTATGGATTCATCCCCAAAACTACCTCCAAACATAATATAAAAACTACCTTCTGCAGCACCAGAAGCACCAGGTAACGGCATAAAACATGATACCATTGTTACAAAAGCTTGAGTGCCAATCATATCCACTATGCTTGCTCCAGAAAGTTTAAATGACTTATAAATACAGTACGGAACAATAAACATAGTAGTAAGTTGAGCGGCAGTTAATGCATAAGCTTTTAATACTAGATTTTTATCTTTAAAGAGTTCTTTATTGCTATTATGAAAGCATTCTAATTGGTCTTCTAATGATTCTATTTTATTATCTACATTTTTTAATATTTTAATTTTACCTAATAAATTAAAAACGAACGATATTATAGATTTTGTAAGTTTTTTATTAAAAGAGAACAATATAAGTAATACTATAACAATAGCTTGAGAAAAAAATCCAAAGAAGGCTAATCCTTTAATAGGTCCATTAATAGCGTCTTGACAAAATACTAGTGCAAATATGCTATAACATACAAGAGTAGACTGATATACCAAAAATTTTTGAATAAGCGCAGCGGTACCAGTTCCAGGATCTATACCTTGTTTGGAGTAAGAGATTACTTGCATAGGTTGTCCGCCAGATGCACCAGGAGTAACAGCGCTGAAGAATTGACCAACCATGCTGCATTTGATAGCGTATCTAAATTTATATTCGTTATATCTAGCCTTTGTGAATAAATAAATAAGTATTATATCTATAACTATATTTAGTAGATAACAAATAACAGACATTAAAAGCCATCCCTTATCGAAATCGGATATGTTATTAACAAGGTCTGTTAATCCGTTTTCTGAAATGCATAAATAGATCATTATTCCCATAGCAAGAATTATAAATATAATGTTTATTAATGCCTTCCAGTTTACTTTACCTTTCATAAAATCCCCCATAAAAGTAGATAGTTAACCTATAAACTAAAATATATAAGTATAATTATCTCTATATACTATATCACAATAATTATTATTTTTCAAACTACAAATCGTACCTGTGCTAATAGTTTATTATCCGTTAAAAAGTATAAAAATATAGCTGACACAAATTTTGTTTTGTATCAGCTAAAAATATTTATATATTAAATTTTTGTTATAAATGTTTTCTATATATCCATACAATTAGACCAATAACTAATGTTATTAAAGGAAGTATTATTGCAAATATTATAGATATAACTATATATTGTATTGTATTTATAGCCATTTGAGAAGTGCTTACTGATTTTGGCTCTATAATCATTCCAACTTCTTCGTTATCTGTAATGATATTAATAACATTTGAGAAGTATTCAGAGTTGTTGATTGCTGTTCTCGACAATATCTGAGGGTCAAATGCTTCTAGGGAAGCTACTACTGTTACAGTGGAGCTATCCTTTTCTGATAATAGCATAGATGGTACATTAGGTTTTTTATTTTCGTCACTTGGTGTGAAGTTTTCATCGGCGGAGCTTGGCATTATTCCAGAAGTGTCAGAACTTTGTAAAAGTGTTTTAACATTCGCACCTTCTATAATTTCAAGAGGTTTAGCATAAGGGATAGTAGTAGGAATGTTTGTATTGTATAAGTCTTTAGAGAATTTTTTATCTGCATATTCGCTTTTAAATATAAATGGATTGTTGATGAAAATAAAATTTTGGGAATTAGTTTCATATACAACACCATCACCAACTTTTATATTCCATTTTTCTAAGAGACCATTTAGTTTTTCTGGATTTTTATTAACTTGACTTAAAACGACGAAAAGATTTTTACCATGATTTCCATCATTATCTAAATATTTTTCAATTTTAGAAAGACCTTCATCGTCGTAATCTTTGGATGGTGCAAAGATTACTGCCATATTAGTGTCGGATGGAATATCATTTGTAAGTAAGTCAACGTTATTTACTTCGTAGTTATTAGATTTTAGTAAAGACTGAAATGCATTTGAGGATTCTTCGCCATATCCGGTTAAAAATGCAATTTTTGTAAGTTTATCACTAGTTACATACATTATAGCAGATGTTATAGATTGTTCTGCCGATGAAGCGGTAATTTTGGCGCCATAACTAGACGATTGGATATTAAATAGATCTTGAACGGATAAAACTTTATATTTGTTTCCGCACTTTACTATTACCGATTCAGCAGATATTTTTTCATTTGGGAAATTAGATGTAGCGTATGTAGGATTTTCATCTGGATCAATATATTTTAAATTTATTTTGTTTGAATACTTACAGTATTCTTTTATAACTGAGTTTGCTTGAATAAAATATTCATTTTTAGAAGTGAAATTTTCTTCACTAGAAAGAACAATTATTTCTATATCTTTATCTAAGGTTTTTATATAATCTTTAGATCTATCCGTTAATCTAAAAAATTGATTTTTAGTCAAATCTAAATTTAAATTAAACTTATCATCTAAAGCAGTTACTCCAATGTTTAAAAGTACGGTTGCAATTATTACAAATGCGGTTATTATTGACATAATCGTACCGTGACGGTTTCTTTTGTTTTTAAAATAATTTTTTATCCATTTTTGAGATGTATTAGTATCGTTATTATCATCTGATGTAGATGTGTTTAGATTTTTATTATCGTTCATGTTATCACTCCTTTAATTCCATCTTTTTTTATCGAGTACTCGTACAGTTAAAAATATAAATAATGCAGAAACACTTAAAAAGAATATCGTATCTGAAAGGCTAAAAATTCCAGATGAAAAATTTTGATAGTGATTATTAAACGATAAACTGTTAATTATATTTTTTATGAATTTTACATTTATAATAGATGATATAAAGTCTGTAAAAATGATTATTAAACTTACACCTAAAGTGCTAATAGCAGCAACAACTTGACTTTCAGTTAATGAAGAAAAGAACATGCCAATAGCTATTAAAGCGGATCCTAACAGCAAAATACCGACAAAACTACCTAAAATAACTGGCCAATCCGGTATAGAAAAGAAAGAGATAATTATTGCATATACGATTGTAACGAATATGCCAATAAAAAACATAAATAAAGCAGATAGATATTTTCCAATAGCTATAGTTGATAGTCTGATAGGAGCCGTAAAAAGAGCTTGGTCAGTTTTTTGTTTTTTGTCTTCGCTTATAAGTCTCATTGTGAGTATTGGAATAAGGAGGCAAACGAAAATAAAAATAGTTGCATATACAAATGTTAATCTTGGGTCTTTATATGTAAGAGTTGTTCCAACAAAAATTATTCCTGCAACTAGATAAAACAATGCTAAAAATAAATAGCCCGTTGCAGAAGAAAAATAAGATGATATTTCTCGTTTTATAATTGCTAACATTAAAATTCTCCCCCGTTCGTGGTATTTGTATTTTCGGTAAGTTTTAAGAATATATCTTCAAGATCGAGTTTAATTTCTTCGAATTTTACAAGAGGTGCATCGATTTCAGTTAATTTTTTAAATATTTCCTTTCTTATATCTATAGATATATCCGGATCGACATCTATATA
>CAKSGI010000100.1 GCA_934454005.1 uncultured Eubacteriales bacterium
TCTTTTTTTACTTCAATTCAATACCAAAACATTAACAAATCTAGCAATAAAACATTACTATTTAATCCAAATAAATCAGCAAAAACAAACAATAATAAAAATATATATAGCCACAATTACAATAAATCATTGCAGCTATATAACATTTATTTATCGAATACTTCAATATTTACTTTATATTCACCATATACCCAACAAGTATTTTTATCTTTAACTTTTATACTTACTGGCATTTCGGTACTCCCAGTAAAATCAGTTTTTCCAGACATATCTATTTGCCCAATTAAATTAGAGGTCGATACTCCCTTTACTTGGCCTAACATACCTGCAACAGATACTGTTAACTCTTTGGTACTAACCGAAGCTTGTTTGTTTTCCGGTAAATTAATAAATGTAAAATCTGTTACTGTTTTATCCACACTAGAATAATCACTTAAATCAATTGTAACCTTTACATTATATATATCTCTAATACTTCTACATCCAGTCGGCAAATCAAGTGGCAACTCAAACATGGTACTACTCGGATTTACCTTTGAAAAGTCTAGAGCAGTTAAACTAACGGAATTCATCGCTTTAAATGTTTCCTCTGGAGCCGCAATTTCAATATTATCAGGACTAACCTTTATTCTTTCACTGTCTATATTTATTGACTCTGGATTATTTTTCAGAGTAGGTACAACCGGTAAGACTTTTCTAGGTAAAATAGGAATTGTAACATCTTCAACACTTTCACTAAGAATAACATTTTCATTAGAAATTACATCACCATAACTATCATACATAGTTAATGGTACTTTCAAATTCTTAGTTTTATCTAAAACACCAGGAATTTCTGCCTCTGCTACTACTTTTTGAATTTTAGATATTTCAGATTCCGGTCCAGATATTTTAACTTTAGGTGACGAAAATATAGTACTTCCCGCAAAATATTCAGGGTTCGATTTATATTTTATTCCATCTTCAACATTAAGTTCAATTTCTTTATATCTATCAACCATTATAGTTATAAACCCAGGTATAACACCAGAGGCAAACTCATAATCAGTTAACCCACTTGCCTTTTTAGGTGTAAGTTCAAGAGTGTAATTCCCAGGAGACATTATTGAACTTGCTTGTTGTGCTGCAACTCTTATGTCAGACTCAGTCAACTGCCCTACAACTATCCTGTTTCCTGTTACAGATACTTCAGCTGTAAGATTTTCTCCACTAAAAACTCTTAACCCATCATTAATAGCCGCATTAGATAAGTTTATGTCAATTGGTATATTAGATACTGTTATTGGTCTACTCTCTGTTTCATTAGAAGAAATTACTATCCATATTATAAAAGCTAAAACTATAGACAAAATTATAATAAATTTTTCTTTATAAAACAAATCTCTAAAGTTAAATTCCTTGATATTTACCTTTTTCATTTTTGTTCTCCTTATTTCCTCCTTTATCTTGCTTTTCTTCAATATCATTTACATATTCAGAAAGAATTAAATCATATAGTTCGTGTTCTAAAGTTTCTCTACTATAATTTCTTTTTAAAACACCATTTATTGCAACAGATATAATCCCAGTTTCCTCAGATACCACAACTATAACAGCATCCGAATTCTCGCTCATCCCCATAGCCGCTCTATGACGTGTCCCTAAATCAATACTTACACTATCATTTTTGGTAAGAGGCAATATACATCCAGCTGCATAAATCATACCGTCTCTTATTATCATTGCACCATCATGTAATGGGGCCTTGTTATAAAATATGTTGCCCAATAACGCAACAGATGGCTCTGCATTTACTATAGTCCCTGTATCAATAATATCCCCTAATTTTGTTTTTCTTTCAAATACCATCAAAGCACCTGTTTTACTCTTTTTAAAAGCTATTGCAGCGTCAGTTACAGATCTAATAGCTCTTTTTTGTGATTTTACATATTCTTCGCTATCTCTAGATGGCAAAAACCAACTTGTTCCCAATTTACTTCTACCAATCTGCTCAAGAGCTCTCCTAAGCTCAGGTTGAAATACAACAATAAGAGCTATTACACCAAATTGAAAAACACTATCTAAAATAGTGCTCAACATTTTAAGTTTAAATTGATATGATAAAATATAGGTTATAAGCAGAATAACAATTCCCTTAACTAATTGTTCCGCTCTGGTTTCCCTAACTATTTTTATTAAACTATATATAATAAATGCAACTACAGTTACATCTAATAAATCAGCAATTCCAAATGTATTCATCAAACTAACAAACGCTTTAAATAGTCCTGAAATATCCATTGCATTTCCTTTCATACTTTATCTACTTCATTTTTCACATATTATAATTTTAACATATAATAATATTTATTCAAGCATATAATTTTCAAATTTTAAACTTTCTTTCAAATTTCCTAACTGCCATAACAAAATAATCTATGTCTGATGCCCTAGTAAAATATGATGGACAAACTCTAACTGCACCAGTTTCTAAAGTATTATAAAAGTTATGGGCTAAAGGTGCACAATGCATCCCTGCTCTTACTGCTATTCCTTCATTATTTAAAAATTCTGCAACTGTTTCACTATCTTTATCTTTAATATTAAAAGATATCAGCGGTAAATAGAATTTCAAATTTGGCCTATTTGTATAAAGTTTTACGCAGTTTATTTTAGCTAGTTTATCATAAAGTCTAATAACCAAATCCATCTCATGTTTAAATATATTTTCAACTTTTGTTCTTTTTATAAAATCTACACCTGCCCTAAGTCCTGCTATCCCCGGAGTATTAGGAGTACCACTCTCAAATTTATCAGGTGATGTTTCCGGTTGCTTTAACAACTGTGAACCTGTTCCTGTTCCGCCCTCAATTATAGTATCTAGTTTATCTGAATCTTTTATAATTAAAATTCCTGTCCCCATTGGACCCATTAAACCTTTATGTCCAGCTGTACATAAAAAATCTATTTTATTTTGTTTTAGATCTATCGGCACAACACCGGCACTTTGGGCTGCATCAACAAGAGTCATAATACCATATTGTCTTCCCATAGCAGCTATTCTCTCTATTGGCAGTCTAATTCCCCAAACATTAGATGCATGTATACAAACTATTAATTTAGTCTTTTCGTTTAATGATTTTCTAAAAGAATCTAATGTTCTCTCATTGTCTTCCGGAAATACATTCGCAATTGTAAAATTTACTCCCTTATCATTTAGTTTTTTTAATGGTCTCATAACAGCATTATGCTCCAAACACGATACTACTACATGATCTCCTGGCTTCAAAATCCCTTTTAAAACCATATTAATACTCTGAGTGCAATTAAGGGAAAATATTACATTTGTTTCTTCACAATTAAATAATTCTGAAATACTTTTTCTGCATTTATATATCTCCTCTGAGGATCGAATTGACATTTTATGCCCACTTCTTCCTGGATTGGCTCCATACATCCTCATGGCCCTTTGAATTGCTAAATTTACAGATTGTGGTTTAGGAAACGTAGTAGCCGCATTATCTAAATAAATCATATGCCTTCCTCCCAATACGCTATTCCTATAACCTTTATTCCATTTTTCTCTAAAGTCTCTGATGCTATATTAACATCACCTTTTATATTTAAACTGTAATTACAACTACCAGTAACATATTTTCTCGGAGTCCTAACTACATTTGATATTATACCAACCTTATTTAATATATCCCTCGCTTTCATTGCATACGTAATTGACCCCACTATTATAAGAGGCTTGCCCATAAAACCACCTCAATATATTATTTATTATGCCAGTTATAAATCTTTGTAAATTCAGTTCTAATATCATTATATGTAAAAAAAAATACACGGTGATTAACTATCATCGTGTACATTCTAAATTACAAAATATAGTAGCTAAAAAATAAGATATTATCATCTATAATAAATATTTATTAACTTATCATTTTATTATATCTAACAAACATACCGCATGAGCCGATATTCCTTCTAATGCGCCTGTAAAACCTAACCCTTCTTCTGTTGTTGCTTTTATATTAATCTTGTCTTGTTCTATTCCACAAGTCAATGATAAGTTTTTCTTAATATCACTTATATATGGCTTTATTTTAGGTTCTTGAGCAATTAATGTTACATCTATATTAAAAATCTCATAAAGGTTTTCTTTCAAAATCCTACAAACATGTTTTAAAAGTTTTAAACTATTAGCATCTTTATATCTTTGATCCGTATCTGGAAAAATTCCGCCAATGTCACCCATACCAGCAGCCCCCAACAATGCATCCATTACTGCATGAGTTAAAACATCCGCATCTGAATGACCTAAAAGACCTTTATCACTATCAATTTTAACTCCACCTAAAATTAAATCTCTTCCTTCAACTAACCTATGTACATCATATCCATGACCTATTCTCATTTTATTTATATCCCCTATCTTTTAATATTGCCTTTACCTGTTTAACATCTTCTATAGTTGTAAGTTTTATATTGTCAAAACTACCGATTTGCACATATACTTTTTGGTTATTACTCTCAACTATTTGACAGTCATCTGTATAATCCATTTTCAATTTTGTTGCTACTTTTAAAGCGTTTAAATAAATTTCTTTTTTAAATACTTGCGGTGTTTGAATTGCCCAAAGTTTAGATCTATCTGGAGTATAATTTATAAACCCATCTTCATTAACAACCTTAATCGTATCCTTTACTGGTACGCCCAATGTTGCACAATCAAGTTTAATAGCCTTATTCACCACATTAGAAATCATATTCGGTGTAATAAGTATTCTTGCTCCATCATGTATGCAAAAGTGTGTCGCTTCTTTATTAGTCCCTTTTATTCCATTTTTTACAGACTCTTGTCTGCTATTACCTCCATTAACAATATTAGATACTTTTTTTATATTGTTATCTTTTAAAATACCAAAAATTTTTTCCTTATGTTCATCTTTACAAACTATAACTATTTCATCAATGTCGTCCGATTTTTCAAAAGCAGTTATGGTATACAAAATTGCAGGTTTTCCAAATATATTTATAAACTGCTTATTTATCTTTTCACCCATTCTTGTAGAATTTCCCGCCGATACGATTATAGCGCTTACAAACTTCTTCATATCTTTATATCAACCTCTTTTTATTATTTATAGATTATTCCTAAGTTAATTGCTTTTTCATTTTTTTCTACTAAAGCTGCCTTTTCACCTGAAATGCATTTTTTTAATCCTTTGTAAAGAGACTCTTTTTGGCAAAATTTAATTTCTTTAAATAATTTTCCTACAATAATCATATTAGCAAAGCCATCTAGATCATTTTCTTCTGCTATTTTTGTTGCTGGAATATAAAATACAGATATATCTCTCCTAGATACTCTTTCATTTATTAAAGAACTATCAATTATAACCACACCGCCACTCTGCACTGACCCTATAAATTTTCTAAATGATGGTAAATTCATAGCTACAAAAGCATTAGGTGAAGTAACCAATGGAGAACCTATTTTCTCATCAGATATACAAACACTACAATTTGCAGTACCCCCACGCATTTCTGGGCCATAAGACGGCAACCAAGAAAGTTCCTTTCCTTCTAACAATCCAGCATAAGCTATGACTTTACCTGCAAACAATACTCCTTGCCCTCCAAACCCCGCTAAAATTATATTATAATTTTTATTCATAGTCACATTTTACCTCTTTTTCAGTATCTTTATATATACCTAAAGGATAGTATGAAATCATATTTTCTCTAAGCCAATCTAATGCTTCTACTGGACTCATTCCCCAATTTGTTGGACATGATGATATAACTTCTATAATTGAAAAACCTTTTTTATTAACCTGATTTTCAAATGACTTTCTTATAGCCGTTTTTGCAGTAATTATATTTTTAACACAATCAACACTTACCCTTTGAGCAAGTGCCACGCCATTTAATGTTGAAAGTAGTTCACACACTTTTATAGGATATCCCGAAGTTTTAATATCTCTACCATAAGGAGATGTTTGTGTAATCTGCCCTGGAAGTGATGTAGGCGCCATTTGACCTCCTGTCATTCCATATATAGCATTATTAATAAATATAACTGTTATATTTTCTCCTCTTGCTGCCGCATGAACTATTTCTGCCGTTCCAATCGCAGCAAGATCTCCATCTCCTTGATATGCAAACACAACATTATCAGGTATCGCACGTTTTGCTCCTGTTGCCACAGCTGGCGCCCTACCATGCGGTGCCTGTATCATATCAAAATTAAAATAATTATAATTCATAACCGCACAACCAACAGGTGCAATTCCAACTGTTTTGCTCTCTATATTAAGTTCATCTATAGATTCGGCTATAAGCCTATGTACTATTCCATGCGTACAACCAGGGCAATAGTGCATATCAACATCAGTCATAGATTTAGGTTTTTTGAAATTAATCTCCATTACTTTTCCCTCCAAAGCACAATTCTTTTTATTTCTTCTAGAACTTCTTTTGGAGTTGGAATTACCCCGCCTGTTCTTCCAAAAAAGTAAACTGGTTTAGCTCCATTAACAGATAATCGTACATCATCCACCATCTGGCCCATACTCATTTCTACACTAAGGAAATAATTTACTTTATTAATATATTTGTCTATATAATTTTGGGGAAATGGCCATAAAGTTATTGGTCTTATAAGTCCTGCATTTATTCCTAATTCTCTTGCCATATTAACCGCACTTCTAGATATTCTCGCAGAAGCACCATAAGATACCAAAATTATTTCAGCATCATCTACAAGATATTCTTCTGCCATTTGTTCATATTTTTTTATTATCTCGTATTTTTTATATCTCTCAATTATTAAATCTTCTAATGATTGAGGTGTAAGAT
>CAKSGI010000101.1 GCA_934454005.1 uncultured Eubacteriales bacterium
TGGGACCATATTGACTATGGGATAAAAAAAGAATTCCTTATAGAAGAATGTGAGAAATCATATAAAAATGAAACGACTCTAAACTGTAGGGAGAAATGTTCAAAGTGTGGAGCAAATCGTTTTAAGGGGGGCGTTTGCTTTGAGGAATGTTAGAGTATGGTTTAATAAAAAAGACTCTGCTAAGTATATTTCACATTTAGATTTAAATAGGTGTATGGCAAGAGTTGTTAATAGAGCTAAGTTACCAATTTGGTATACGGAAGGATTTAATCCCCATCCCTTTATTACATTTTCCCTACCGCTTTCTCTGGGAATACAAGGCGAAAATGAGTCTATGGATATAAAACTTACAGATGATTTAGAAAATTCTGAAATTGAGAGAAGATTTAATTTATGTTTACCGGCGGGAATTAAAGTTTTAAAGGTAACAGATCAAATTATGAAACCAAAAGAAATCTCGTATGCTTTGTTTGAGATAGATTTTATTTCAGAAAGTATAAAACCTGAAGAATTTAAATCTATTCTTGAAAAATTTATTAACAGAGATAATATTACAACAGAAAAAAAGACTAAATCTGGAGCAAAAATAATAGACTTAAAAGAAGAAATCAAAAAATTCGAGATAAAGTTAGAGGATAAAATTGTAAAACTCTTTTTAACGCTACCAGCGGGGAATGAAAAGAATATTAATCCATTGTTGTTTGTAAATGAATTTAGAATGTTTGAAACATCTAGCTTTTGTTGCGACATAATAAGACTTAATGTGTACAATAAAAAGTTTGAAGTTTTTAAATAATTAAGTAAAGGAGAAATTTTATGTGGTTTTCAGTAGTATCATCATTGATTTGCTTTGCAATTGCAACCATTCTTTTTACACAACCGTTTAGAGAATGCAAGTTTTATAAAGAGTTATCTATATTTTTTTTATTTGAAGGATCTTGGGCTATCATTGATTTAGCGGCATCAGAGATTTGGCCAAAAAATAATTTTATGTCATGGGTAAACTATATAGGAACTATTATATTTGGAGGGTATTTACTATATAATTTAATAGTTATATATAATAGAGGTGCAGGAGACGATAAGCATTCTAAATGTAAAAAAAATATAAAAACAGAGAACAAATGAAAGTGATCGTATAACTTATGGGATATATTTACGCGCTATTATGGATTGTTATAGGAATATTAATTTTTATTAAATTAAGAGGTGTAAATCCGGCAATTTACATTATTAGTTTTTATTTTGAAATAATGGGTGGATGGTGGATTGTTAATGAAGTTACAAACATAAATATGTTTCAAAATCCGTATATTATAATATTTAGAGTGATATCTGCAGTTGTACTTATAATAGCAGTGTTATTATATTTTAAGGAAAAAAGGAAAGTTAGATAAAAATTTATGTATCCAGATTTGAAAAATTGGCATACTATGTATTGCGGGGGCTAGCAGCTGGAATCCGCTTGATATAGATAGCTGGAAGAGAATGATCTCTTCCAGCGATTTATATTTAGTATAAAATAGAATTTAAAAAATTAGCATATAACTTATTTTTTAATAATTATGTATAATATCAAAAAGAAACAAGGACTTTTAATATAATCATTTTCAGGTCAGATTTTCACAATGTGAAAATGAAAATTTTCCAATTTTAGGTTGCAATTTTTGATGAAGTGTGATAAACTATATTAATAGAATATGGTGTTAGAAAGGAGAGTGGGAGTTCCCACTCTCTTATTATCTGCTTATATGCAATAATAATATAGAGTTTTAGTATTAAAAAAGTTTCTTATACTAAGAGTTTTATATAAATGTGTGGAGTGATGGAAGTGGGAAAAAAGAGCAAGGGTGGAAACACTGTAGAGATAGTAAAAAATATTGCGGATCCTCTTGCAAAATCTTTGGGTTTAGATCTTTGGGATGTAAGATTTTTAAAAGAAGGAACGCAATGGTATCTTAGAATATTTATAGATAAAAGTGAAGGAGTTTCTATTGAAGATTGTGAAAGGATGAGCAGGTTAATAGATAAACCTCTTGATGAACTTGATCCTATAAGTCAATCGTATTGCTTAGAGATATGTTCTCCAGGGTTAGAAAGAGAACTTATAAGGGATGAGCATTTTAAAAAATTTATAGGGTCGAAAATTAAAATTAAGCTTATTAGAGTAAATAGTAAAGGAGAGCGAGAAATATTTGGAAAACTGCTAAAACAAGATGGAAATATAATATCAATAGATAATGGTGAGAAAGTCATTGAAGTTAATAAAAAAGATATTGTAAATGTAAAATTAGATGATTTTAATGATTAAATGGGGGTATTACAAATGAAAAATAATAAAATAAAAAGTGAAAATGTATTTGAGGCTTTAAATTTACTAAAGAAAGAAAAAGGTATTTCTATAGATTTTATGCTTGATAAGATAAAAAAAGCTATTGTTACAGCGTGTAAAAATAGTTATAGTGGTAACGATGATGTTGTTATAAATATAGATGAAGATAAAAATATATTTGATGTTTATTTGAAAAAAACAGTAGTTGAAGATGTTAGGGATAGAGGTAAAGAAATAGCTTTAAATGATGCTAGAAAAATTGATAAAAATATTGCCTTAGACGAAAAAATTCCTGTTAAATTAGATACAAAAGAATTTGGGCGAATTGCAGCACAAACAGCGAGGAATATAATTAGACAAGGTATACGTGATGGTGAACGTGACCAAGTTATGATAGAGTTTCAAAATAAACAAAAAGAAATAGTTAGTGCTGTAGTTGAAAAGATAGACTCTAGGAGTTCTGCTGCGACACTTAGAATAGGTAGAGCAGAAACGGTTCTTCCTAAAAGTGAACAAGTTGGTAATGAAAACATTAAAGAAGGAGACCATATAAAAGTTTATGTTGTTGACGTTAAGGAAACAGATAAAGGTCCCAAAGTAGTTATTTCAAGAACGCATCCAGAGTTTGTTAAAAGGCTTTTTGAAACTGAAGTACCTGAAATATATGATGGTATTGTTCAAATAAAATCTGTTTCTAGAGAAGCAGGATTGAGAACTAAAATTGCTGTTTACAGTGAAGATAAAGATGTAGATGCGATTGGTGCGTGTATAGGCGCAAAAGGCATAAGGGTTAGCAATATAGTTGATGAACTTGGAGGAGAAAAAATAGATGTTATTGAGTATAGTGAAGATCCTGTAAGGTATATATCTGCAGCGTTGTCGCCAGCAAATGTAATTAGTGTTGAAATTGATGAAGAGACTCCTAATTCTTGTCAGGTTACGGTACCTGATAATCAATTGTCTTTAGCGATAGGTAATAAAGGCCAAAATGTTAGACTTGCAGCTAGACTTACAGGTTGGAAAATAGATATTAAACCAGAAAGCGGATTTTATTCGCCTGAGGAACATAAAGAAATTTAGATTTATTTACGAAAGCAGGTTTGATTATGGTAAATAAGCATATTCCTTTAAGAAAATGCGTTGGTTGCAATGAGATGAAATCTAAACGGGATTTAATAAGAGTAGTAAAATCTAAAGATAATGAAATTGAAATAGATTTTAGTGGTAAAAAACCAGGGCGTGGTTCTTATTTATGTAAAAACTTAGATTGTTTTAAGGCGGCTAAAAAGAATAAACGTTTTGAAAAGGCATTTTCTTGTAAAATATCTGAAGAGATCTATAATAAACTTGAGGGGGAATTAACTCAAGATGAAAAATAAACTGCTTTCGTTAATGGGGATAGCAATGAAGGCACGAAAATTAGAATATGGATATGATACAGTTAGCAAATCCATTATAAGTAAAAATGCAAAACTGATTATAATGGCGTCAGATTTGTCTCAGAAAAGTAAAAGGAATATAGTGCTGTTGTCAGAAAAATATAAGGTGGAAACATTGGACATTAATATAACAATGGATGAGGTTTATAAGTCAATTGGTAGAAAAACTGGTATAGTTTGTATTAATGATGTAGGATTTGCTGAGAAAATATTAGAATTTAGTGGTATATAGTTTAGAATATTGTTACATATAAATCCCTAGAGTATAGCTGTAGCTTGTAAATAAAGAGAGGAGACTTTTTATATGATGATTAAATATAGAGTACATGAATTAGCTAAGAATTTAGGTGTACCTAATAAAGAGATAATAGAATTAATTGAAAAATATTTTGGCGTAGTAAAAAAACATATGACGTCTTTGAGTGAGGATGAATTTATTATACCCAAAAATCAGAAGTTGAAAATTTTGACGAATATTTTGAATTAACGCAAAGTAATAGTGCTAAAGAAGAAGTAAAAAAAGAGGAAAAAAAGACAAAAACCAGAAAAACTAAAAAAGCATCTGATGAAAAATCCGATGAAAAAAAGGCTAAAGAAAAAACTAGTGAAGATAATATTATAACTAAAAAGGTCGCTATTAAAAAGACTACAACTAAAAATACAATAGATAAACCTATAACCAAAAATGAAAAAGTGGTGAAGGCTAACGATAAAACAAGTGAAAGAAATATAATAAATAAAAGAGCTAATAAAGTTAATAATGATAGTAAAAAAACTGTACAAGAAAAGGTAAAGGTTGAGCCAAGAAGAAAACCAGAGGGTAGAGTAATTA
The DNA here is from genome assembly GCA_934454005.1 of uncultured Eubacteriales bacterium. Next base: position 4,604 of record CAKSGI010000101.1, read on the forward strand.
ATACGAGGTCTGTACAGGTAGATATTGAGAAGTACAATGAAAAGTATGACAGAATGGCTTCTGAAAAAATGAAAATAGATAATACTGTAAGAAAGCAAAAAATAACTCAAAGATCTCAGCAACGTGGTAAACGCAGAATGGGAAAAAGAGAGACTGAGGCAGAGAGATTAAAGAGAATTGCAATGGAGCGAAAGTCAAAACCTATAACAGTATCTATTCCAGAAGAAATTACTGTTGGTGAATTAGCGCTTAGGTTAAAAGCAACAGCGGCAGAGGTCATAAAGAAGTTAATGCTGATGGGCATGATGGTGTCTATTAATGATACTATTGACTTTGATACAGCAAGCCTTGTTGCAATGGAGTTTCATGCAAAAATTGAAAAAGAAGTAGTCGTTACAATAGAAGAGAGAATAATTGATGATAGTGAAGATGACGATGAGAATTTAGTAAAAAGATCTCCAGTGGTTGTTGTAATGGGGCATGTCGATCACGGAAAGACTTCTCTTTTAGATGCTATTAGGCATTCAGATGTTACATCAACAGAAGCCGGAGGAATAACACAGCATATAGGTGCTTATAGAGTGAATTTGGACGGTAAGGAAATAACATTTCTTGATACTCCAGGGCACGAAGCTTTCACAACTATGAGGGCAAGAGGAGCTCAAGTTACAGATATAGCAGTTTTAGTTGTTGCAGCTGATGATGGAATTATGCCACAAACAATTGAGGCGATTAATCATGCTAAAGCAGCAGGTGTTTCTATAATAGTGGCAATAAATAAAATGGATAAAGAGGGAGCAAATCCTGATTTAGTAAAGCAACAATTAACAGAGCATGAACTGGTTCCAGAGGAATGGGGTGGAGATATTCCCTGTATCCCGGTATCTGCTGCTAAAAAAGAGGGAATTGAAGATGTCTTAGAAATGATTCTATTAATAGCTGATATGAAAGATTTGAAGGCAAATCCGGCAAGAGCAGCAAGGGGAACAGTTATTGAGGCAAAACTTGATAAAGGGCGTGGGCCAGTTGCGACTATGCTTGTACAAAATGGTACATTAAGAACGGGAGATATAATTGTTGCTGGTACTTGTGTTGGAAGGGTTAGAGCTATGACAAACGATAAAGGCAATAGAGTAAAAGAAGCAGGACCGTCAGTTCCAGTTGAAATTACTGGTTTAGATGATGTACCATCAGGAGGAGATACATTTAATTGTGTTTCTGATGAGAGATTAGCTCGTGAACTTGTACAGCAGCGTAAAACAAAACAAAAAGAGGAACAGTTTAACAAACAAACCAAAGTCACATTAGATAATCTATTTGATCAGATGCAGCAAGGAGAAGTTAAGGAACTTAAAATAATAGTTAAAGCAGATGTGCAAGGATCGGTTGAGGCTGTAAAACAATCTTTAGTGAAGCTTTCTAATGATGAAGTTAGAGTAAATGTTATTCATGGAGCGGTTGGAGCTATAAATGAATCAGATGTTATGCTTGCTAATGCTTCTAATGCTATTATTGTTGGATTTAATGTTAGACCAGATCCAGTTGCTGCAGAAAATGCTGAGAGAGATGGTGTAGATCTTAGACTGTATAGGATTATTTATGATTGTATAGAAGAAATAGAGTCTGCTATGAAGGGTATGCTTGCTCCTAAATTTAGAGAGGTGCAGCTTGGAAGAGCAGAGTGCAGACAAGTTTACAAAATTTCTAATGTTGGAACGATTTCTGGTAGCTATGTAGTTAGCGGTAAGATAGTTAGAAATGCAGAAATTAGAGTTGTTAGAGATGGAATAGTAATATCCGAAGATAAAATGTCATCGTTAAAAAGATTTAAAGAAGATGTAAAAGAAGTAGCTCAAGGTTATGAGTGCGGAATAGGTCTAGAACATTTTAATGATATTAAAGAAGGAGATATTTTTGAAGCATTCATAATGGAAGAATACAGAGATTAAATTTTCAAATAATATTAAAGGCAATATCGTTGGATCGTATTGCCTTTATTCATGCAAATTGGAGGAATAAAAATGCAAAGTAGAAAAATGGATAGAGTTAAAGAAGATATAAAACGTGAATTAACGTCTATTTTAAGAGAAATGAAAGATCCGAGAGTTCATAATTCTATTATAAGTGTGGTAAGAGTAGAGG
>CAKSGI010000102.1 GCA_934454005.1 uncultured Eubacteriales bacterium
AGATACTTCTTCATTCGTGCTATATTCCACATATTCTTAGTGGATTGTACCATATTTTTTCTTTCCACCAAAGTATATTCTACCAATTTTATAAGACACCTAAATTTTTTATTTATATTCTACCGCCCGCCCATTTTTATAAGACATCTGCTTATTATGGTATCTTTTTCCTTATTACTAAAATTTTATCTGATATAAAAACAGCACAGCACCTATCCTTTCATTCGGATAGATACTATGCTGCTAACTTATCATTCCCTTATCTAGTATCCTTTCCAGCACAGCTACATGTGCTTGCTCGAACAAATAGATCAGGAATATACTCTTTCATCTGTATTTCTACATTTTCGTTATCATCACTACATACCAATTCCATCATTCTTTTTGCAATTTCCTGCCCAACTTCCATTGCATCAAACCCCACAGAAGTCAGTGGTACTTCCATAACATCTACAAATGGAACATTGTCAAATCCTACGACAGACAAATCTTCCGGTATTCTTATTCCATATTTATGAGCCCCCTTATATACACCAAAGGCCATTTCATCATTAAATGCAAAAACCGCCTTCACCCCTTTTCCCATCAGATATGGAACTGCTTCTTCTCCACTCTTCATTGTGTAGTCGCCTTTACAGACAAACTGTTCTTCCAGTTTCAAACCCTTTTCCTCCAAAGCCTGTCTATAACCTTCTAATCTGTCTCGGGTCACCTTCAGGTATTCTGTACCAGATATGCAAGCCACTTTTTCATATCCTAAATCCAAAAGAAATCGGGTTGCTATATAGCCGCCTTGTTTATAGTTGCACCTTACGCCCGTTCCAAGCGTCTCCATGCTGATATTATCACAGCTCACAACAGGAATTCCGGCCCGCCTGATCATTTCTTTTACTTCTTCATCCACACACTCTCTATTTATCACATCAGACTTTGTAAAAATCAATCCTTCTATTCCACACGCTAATAAATTATGTACCGCTTCCTTCATATTCGTTTCTTCATCCGTGACGGTAGATGTAACAAGAAAATATCCCTTCTCCTGTAAGGCTTGACGTATAACCATGTAGTTTGTTGCTATAAATGAATTTCTCAGATCATCAGTCAGAAAACCGATCATCCTCGTCTTTTGTGTTACCAGACTCGCTGCTGCACGATTCGGTATATAATTGAGTCGTTGTGCCACCTCACGTATTCTGGCTCTTGTTCCATCACTAATTCTATTTGGTTTATCAGATAACGCCATTGAAACTGAGGCTATTGAAACTCCGCATTCACGAGCCACGTCCTTAATTGTTGCTTTCATATTGTCTCCTACCTGATTATTACAGCTGATTATAAACTTAAAATTTTTTATTATAAACAGTTTATCACGAACTAATATTTTCAACAATTATATGCGATAATTTTACATTGACTTATACCATGGTCCTGTCATCCCTCTGTGTCAAAAATATAAGTGTTCATGCTGTGCGCACGTACTTTCGCTTCTGCAACCATAGATTCATACTTCAATACACACTCTTTATCATTATCCGTTCTATTCAGCACCTGCACAATAATATGTCCATCCGGATTTAAAAAAGAGGTATGTTCCAAATCTGTTGTATAACAGCTTGTTCCTAATCGTACTGCTCCCGGCATGATATATTTACTAAAATGTCCTAAATAATAATAGGAATTACGGAATTCAAGCGCCTGTTCTTTTGTATCAACAATAATTGGCGCATTACAGTAATTACCGATATGTGTCGGTCCTCCGTTTGCGTCCAGAAAAAGATTCCAATCGATAAATCCATTCATATAATTGTTTAGATTTCCAATCATTTCATGTGCATAATGTTCTCCATGCTCCCATGGTGGATTGTCTACATATCCCGGTTCACATCCTTCTGTAAAAAGCAGCTGCAGTTGAGGAAATTGTTCATGTACCATTCTCAGAGCATCAAAATGATCTCCCGCATACCAGTGGAATGCTACACCTTTTACTATTTCACCTGCCTGATGATTATTCATAAACTGTCTTGTCCGTTCCAATATTCTTTCTTTATTTTGATCCCAGAAATAGATTGCAACATCCTCAATCTGCATCTTCACCAGCTCCGGATATAAATACTGTTCCACAAAAATACTTTCCTCCTGTGCCGTCATAACACATGATTCCCATTTTTGTGCGTCCAAAGCTTCATTCTGAATTGTTATTCCATATATTGGAATTCCTTTATTGCGATATACTTTGATATAGGATGCAATGATATATGCCCAATCCCGATAACACTCCGGTTTAAGCTTTCCACCACCATTCATCATTCCATTCGTTTTCATAAATCCAGGGGGACTCCAGGGGGAGCTTATGAGTTTAAAATTGCCACCGGCAATTTGTGCGGCTTCGCTTATTATTGGAATGAGATATTTTTCATCCCTTTTGAAATTCAGTTTGGAAGTTAATGATTCATTCTCATTAATGTAAGCATAATTACTGAGACAAAAATCACAGCTCTGGATATGACTTCTGCATAATGTATACCCAATACCCTCATTACCAAAATATGCATCTAACAACTGTCTACGTTTTTCTTTATTTAATTTGTCCCAGATAACGCCCGTTGCCTCTGTAATTGCACCACCAAAACCCAAAATCGTCTGATACCGGCACTCCGGGTAAATCACTAACAAGTTGTTTTCCAAATCATTTATATCATTCTGAAAAAAAAGCATCTCTTGTCTGGCCAGTCTCAGATTTGTATTTTTTGCTGTTGTAATTACTTCTATTGCATCTTTTTTCATAGCTTCTCCCTGAAAATCGGTCATATTTTATACGGCAAAATATGACCGATTTCATTATAAATTTATTTATATTCGGCTACATTATCTATTGTAATTGCCTGAAAAGGAACATATATGTCCTCAATCTGAGCCGGATCTACACCATCTCTGATCTGTTTTAATACCTCTGCTCCTGCAATTGCCTGCCCTCTTGCGTCCTGAAGAACTGACATTGTCATTTCGCCCTTTTCAATCAAATCCAATGCGTCATCACTGCCATCTAATCCTACGGTAATAACCCCATCTAACCGGCCTGCTGATTTTAATGCCTCAATAGCCCCTATAACTGAATCATCATTCTGACCAACAATACACTGAATTTCATCATAGGACTGCATCCAGTCTTCCGTAATTCTCATGCCCTCATCTTTTTTGTTTTGAGAATTCATTTCTGATACAATTTCAACATCCGTTCTTTCTTTCAATCCATCCAATAACCCTGCTTTTCTGTCAACATACTGCTGATCGCTTGGTCGATCCGTTAAATATAATATCCTGGCATTCTCCGGAAGGATTTCAGCCAGATACTGTCCCTGCATCAGACCCGCGTCATAATTCTGTGAACCAATATAGATATATTTATCATATCCACCTTCGTCCCTGACACTTGACAAAAAAGAGATATACGGTATATCAGCCGCTTTGGCGGCTTCTACTGCCGGAATAGATCCATCTAGATCCATGCTGATTGCACCTACAACATTCGCATTCTGAACAATAAAATCATCAATATTGCTATTCTGTACGGCAACATCTCCTCCAGCATCAGTTACAAGAACTTTAATTCCTATTTTCTCAGCTTCTTCAACTAAATAGGAACGGAATTTAGCACAATATGGATAGATATCATTATTATTTGAAAAACCAAAAATAAATTGATCCGAATTGCTCTTTTCTACCTGTGAAGCATCATTTGCCTTACCACATCCCATGACTGTAAAAATTACCATAAATAATATCATAATACCTACATACTTCTTATACTTATTCATTTTATCCTCTCCTCTATCGTTTTCCAGTATTTTTATGTGCTTATGATTTAACCTTCTTTCCCCCCTTCGTTTTTGTATCCAGAATCACCGCACCAGCAATCAAGACACCTTTTACTATTAACTGATATTGTGTAGAAACGTTTAATAAATTTAGAATATTATTAATCAGACCGACAATAACTGAACCGATCAGCGCACAAAGTGCACTTCCTACACCTCCCGTAAAGCTTGTACCCCCAACGATTGTTCCCGTAATTGCATCAAATTCATATCCGGTTCCAACGGAAGGCTGTGCCGACATAAGTCTGGCCATTAAAACCACACCTGCAAGTCCTACAAGCGTACCGCTAACGGTAAAAATAATTCTTTTCTGCCTGTTCACATTTACGCCAGAGGCAACTGTAGCACGCTCATTTCCACCAATAGAATAAATATACATACCAAGTTTTGTATATTTCATCAGTACAAAGATTACTACTACTGTCACCAGCATAATGATTACCGGCATCGGAATTCCAGCAATGGTTCCCTGTCCTAAAAACCTCGCTTTTTCAACACCATTTATTGCCGTACCGCCTGTATATACTTGTGTTATACCCTGTGCAATATTGGTCATTGCCAGTGTTGCAATAAAGGGCTGCAGTTTAAATTTCGTAATCATAAACCCATTGATCCAGCCTGCTAATGCACCCGTTCCAACACCTGCAACAATTGCCCAAAACATTGAACCAGTGGATACCAGAACCCCTGCAGCAAAACAGCTTGACATCGTACATACCAATCCTGCCGACAAATCAATCATTCCACTGACAATCAACATGGTTTCCGCGCAGGCAATAATTGTAACTACAGATATCTGTTTCAATATATTAACCAGATTCTGTGGTTTCAGAAAGTTTTGGTTAATCGCAGCAGAAATGATGCACATCATAACTAATATTAAAAATATTCCATATTTCCGATATATCTCATTAAAATTCCATTGCCTGTTTTCACTTTTGCTCTTTCTATTCATTGCCTTTTCCTCCCGCAATCATTTTCATAACATTATCCTGTGTTGCATCATCCCCTGAAACTTCTCCAACAATTTTTCCATCGACCACTACCTCTACACGATGACTCATCGATAATACCTCCGGCATTTCAGATGATACTAACAAAATAGCCATTCCTTCCGCCGCCAGTTCTTTTATTAATCTATAAATTTCCTGTTTTGCACCTACATCAATCCCTCTGGTCGGTTCATCCATAATTAAAATTTTCACATTTCTAACAAGCCACTTGGAAAGAACAACTTTTTGCTGATTTCCTCCACTCAATGTTCCAACCAAAGTGTGGATATCCTGGGCTTTTACCCGCAGCCTTTCACATATTTGTCTGGTATCTTCCTGAAGCTTATTTTTCAGCACCCAACCATAAGGAGCATAGATTTCACCATTGGCAAGTCCTACATTGTCCGCAATGGATCGTATACCAACAAAACCATATGTTGCTCTGTCTTCCATAATCATTGCAATTCCTGCTTTTATCGCGTCACCGGGACAACGAATGGATACTCTTTTATCTTCCAGCAGAATATCTCCACTTGTATAACGTTCCATTCCAAAAATGGTTCTCATGATTTCACTTCTGCCAGCTCCCATCATTCCAGCGAACCCAAGTATTTCACCTTTATGCAATTCAAATGATACATTTTCAAAAACACCTTTGGATGTAAGATTACGTACTTCCATAACAGTCTCATTCTGCGCAGATTCTATCAACGGATATATATCTGAAACCTTTCTTCCAACCATCATTGCAATAAGATCTTCTTCACTTACTTCTGTGATTTTCTTGGTATCAATATAATTTCCATCTCTTAAAACCGTAACCGTGTCACATACTTTATATACTTCCTCCAATTTATGTGATATAAAGATAATAGATATTCCTTTCTTTTTTAGCAAACTAATCTGTTCAAACAAATGCTGTGTTTCAATATTAGTAAGCGCAGAAGTAGGTTCATCCATAATAATTACTTTACTGCTCTTTGAAATGGCTTTAATGATTTCAATCATTTGCTTTTGAGCCACACTAAGTTTTCCCATAAGCGTCTGTGGTTCACAATCAAGTTCAAACTCTTTTAACAATTCACAGGTAAGCTCATTTCTCTTCTTTCTATCAATAAAAAAAGGAATTCTGCCAGATGGTTCTCTTCCTATAAAAATATTTTCTGCAATGGTCAAATCATCAATCGGTTGCAGTTCCTGAGGAACAACCGATATTCCTGCCTCAATCGCCTCACCTTCATTTGCAAAACGAACTTCATTACCATTCAAGAACATTTTTCCCTCATAATCAGAATATGTCCCGGATAAAATTTTTATTAAAGTTGATTTTCCTGCACCATTCTCTCCCATCAAAGCATGAACGCTTCCCTCTTCTAATGAAAATTGAACATTATTTAACGCTATAACACCCGGGAATTTCTTTGTAACACTCTCCAATTTCACTATTTCCTTCATATCCGCCCTTCTTTCGTGTTAAATCGTTTAACCTGTTTGATAAATATAGTATAACATCCGTGCATTTTATTTGTCAATTTAATATATAGCGTATTTCTAACAAATTCTTTGTTATATTTTTGTTGGAAATACACAAAGTTATAATTCATTTTTACTTCTTAATTTTCTTTTTGTTAAAACGTTTTATCTTGTAATTATCTATTGAGACTAGAATTAATGATTAAATATCAAAGCACCTTAATTTTCCAATATCGTAATCCGCGCTTATTCACAAGCAAATCAGCATATCCCATTCAAAAAGATCCACCAGTTTTTTCTCATATGCATGGCAACAAATAAGAAACGGCATAGCCAAAACTATACCGTTTCTTTTCTCTTATATGTCTGCAAATCTTATTATTTAAGAA
>CAKSGI010000103.1 GCA_934454005.1 uncultured Eubacteriales bacterium
GTTATAAAAATTTGTGATGATGCTGATGTTCCCAAAAATTATCCGCTATTTGAACTTTCTTATACGGGGTTTGCTATAGACGTGAAGGCACCGGATTTTTTGCAAGCGGTAACGAGATTAGATAATCTAAATGCAAAATTCCAGGTTCAGGATGGTATTGGGCCCGAAGATATACTTGCGGTGGTTTTATCTAGTGAAGATACTTCTGCATTAAAATGTTTAATTAGTCATGAAAGCGATGTTAGAATGGGACAACTTGCCACTGTGGCTATTACTGCCGAAACAAAAAATGACGTGATGATACTTCCACTTTCTGTTGTTGCAGGAAGACTAAAGAGTGGTTCAGTAATGAAAGTTGTAAAAGGTGAGGCTCAAAACGTACAGGTTAAATTAGGCGCAACAGATGGAGCATACATTGAGATAGTATCAGGATTAGAGGTTGGGGATGAGGTTTTAACTTTAGCTCCGAATCTTGATCCGCGAAAAAACTAGGTGTTTTTATGAAAGAAGTGTTGATTAAGGTAAAAGATATTACCGCGAGCGTAAGGCTAAATAATGGGGATAATCTTATTACTGTGGATCATGTAAGTTTTGAGCTCTATAAAGGTAGGAGTTACGCGATTGTAGGAAAAAGTGGTTCGGGAAAAACAAGTCTAGTTTCTATATTGGGATTACTAAATTCTTCATTTCAAGGAGATTTTAAATATAAGAATATTTCGGTTAAGTGTTTGAATGATAAAAAACTTTCAAAACTTAGAAGTCAAAAAATCGGATTTGTTTTTCAAAACTATTCATTGATTAAGCATTTAAAAGTGTGGGAAAATATTGAGTTGTCATTGTTATATGCTAAGGCAAATATGAACCAAAAACAGCGTAGAGAAAGAATATCAGAAGTTTTATCTATGGTTGGGTTAAGAATAAAAGAGAATGATTATCCGAGCAATTTGTCTGGAGGAGAGCAACAAAGAGTAGCTATTGCAAGGGCGTTAGTAACGTCTCCAGAGATGTTGATCTGCGATGAACCGACAGGCGCGTTAGATAGAAAAACAGGAAAGTTAGTTATGGAAATTATTTTTAACGTTGTTGCGAAAGAAAAAACAACATTGGTCCTGGTTACGCATGATCATGATATTGCAAATAATTGCGACATTATTATGAATATGGATGAGGGGAGGATTATTAATGTTTCATATGATATGTAAAGACCTTAGAATTTCTCCTCTTCGAACTTTTTTAACAGGGTTCTCAATGTTTATTGGAATTATAGCAATGATTGCAGCTGTTTTGGTTGGTATGTTAGGCAGAGAATCGTTGTTATCAATTAATGCCCAAATTTTTGGATATAGCCCAACTTATTCTATACTAATTTCCGAAGCGAATTTTAGAGACACAGAAAATATGGAAAAGTTATTAGAAAAATTACAAATAACTAAAAGCAAGGCAATTGTAATAAACCCTAACAAAGAGTTTAGATTTGCCCCAATGGATAGTATTGAACAATTGAAAGAACCGGAAAAGCTATATAGAAATTTAAATTATGTTGAAACTGTTTACACGACTGCTGGATATAATGAAATATATAATTTACCAATTTTTAAGGGAAAGTGGTTTGATAAAACAGAGCAGGAATCTCCATTAGAAGTTGTAGTTAATAAGCGGGGGTATGATATATATAATTCAAAGTATGTTGTGTTATCAAGTAAATATACATTAAATCTTACACCGTTTAATGTAGTTGGTATAGTTAATGATGGAAGAGATTGGCCAACTATATATGTGAACATCAAACCGTTATTATCATATATGCCAAATATTTTTTCAACAAGAGATGCAACCGTTTATTGGCATACCGATGGAAAATTGAGTATGGAAAACATGAGAGTTCATATAAGTGATATTTTGTACGATACAATTGGTGGGAAAATAGAAAATATTACTCGATCAGATAGTGGTGATAGTTATACCCAAGTAATTGATATGCTGCAGTTAGGTCTAATTATAAGTGCAACGCTTTTGTTGCTTGTAGCTGTTCTTGGGCAGATCAATATAGGTCTTTCGTCATTAGAGCAAAGAACACATGAACTGTTGATTAGAAGAGCTTTAGGAGCTTCAAAGTACAACTTAGCAATACTTGTATCAAGTTCCCTTTTATTTTTATCAGTTGTTGTTTGTATTATATCTATATTAATTTCTGTAATGTTGGTTTATTCAATTAGATTCTTTTTACCTAACGATTCCCCAGTCGCATTACCTTCATATCCAATCACAGCTGCTTTAATTGCGATGGGGACTTCTGTATTTACAGCATTACTTGGTGGTTTGCTACCGGCCATTAAGGCATCCAAATTGGAACCTGCATTAGCACTTAGATAAGAAGTGTAATCTGAAAAATTGAAATTAAATAAGTAGAGGATGGATTATATGAAAAAGAATAAAAGTAAATTTAGAGTAATTGTAGCAATACTTAGTGCATTTTGTATTTGTATTTGTTTTAGTGCTTGCACCAAAAAATCTGATAGAGAAACAAGCAGGCAAATGCAATTAATAGACTTTAAAACAGTAGAGAAAGAGTATTTAGATTATATGAAAAAGTTAAATTGGCCTGAGGGATACTCATTACCGACAAAGCTGGAGGGTGAAGTTGCTGAAGAATTTCAGGCTGGTTATGGTGAAACGAGAGCTTCTATGCTTTGGGAATGTGCGTGGGAAAAAGAATGGTTAAAATCATATAGGACAGATCCTGATAGGGCTAAAAACGCAATTAGAGAACTCGAAAAGGCTCCTAATATGTTGTATATGAGTCCTCAAAAATGTGATGATGCGACAAGAAGATATTTTAAAGATAATCTTGACAAAGCTAAGTTGGGTGACCCATCAGGATTTGAAGAGAATATTAGATTAAATTGCCCAGAATAACGACATTATGTAAAAGTGATATAAAGTGATATAGAACTACATTTTTTGAATTCAAATATTTTTTAATTGTTAAGTAAATGTATAGGTCAAAAAAGGTTTAACAAAGCCAGTTTTGTTTATAAATTGAGATTAGTGTGTAATAGTAGACACAAAAAGTTAATAATAAAGAAAAAATTATATATACCAGTAGATTTACACTTAAAGGTTGGAGAAGGTATATCAGAAATAAATAGCGGATATGACATGCCAAAAAGGACAATATCTACCTGGATCAGAAACTAGGTTCCCACGGGAATACTCGATAAAGAGACTACTTCATAAAAAAAGACGTCAGAATACAAGACGTCTCAGTAAAGTAATATTAAGCAATGGTATCTTAACTTCTTTCCTTACTCAACTTAAAAAACATTATTCGTTTTTTTGTTTAAATATATTTATTCTAATTCAAATGGTACGGATAACCAATATGAACTTAAGCCAATTACAGTGTTTATAAATATATTTTACATGCTTATAATTAATTATATATAAATGAAAGGAGTAAAGCTAAAAATGAATTTTACTAAAATAGATTTAGAAACTTGGAGCAGGAAAGAAAATTATAACTGGTTTACTACAAAGAATAGTTGTAAAATCAATATGACTCTAAATATTGATGCTACAAATGTAATAAAAAAAATTAAAAAGCTTAAGCTAAGACATTATCCAACATTTACTTATATGGTTTCAAAAGTTTTGAATTCATTTCCTGAATTTAAAACATCTTATAATGAAGATGGTAATTTAGGTATATACGACGTAATTTACCCTCGATATCCGATATTTCATGAGAATGATAAGAGTATTTCAATTTTATGGACTGAACATTCCGATAGTTTTAAGGTGTTTTACGATAGATTTATTAATGATATTAATGCTTATGGAGAAAATAGAAGTATGGCAGCAAAAGGGAAATTTCCCCCGAACTGCTTCGATATGAGTTCTCTTCCTTGGAGCAGCTTTACTAGTTTTAATTGTCTTTCTACAAATGATGTAGTTTGGCTGGCACCTTTTGTTATGGTAGGTAAGTTTTTTGAGTTTGGAGAAAAATTATTATTACCGGTTTCCATATCGGTTCATCATGCTACTTGCGACGGTTATCATGTAAGCATGTTTTTTAAAGAATTACAAGAGTTGTGTAATAAACCGGATAGATGGATGTAAAACAAGAAAATCGATTAATGTTAGCATTAATCGATTTTTTTGACAATGGAGCGGGAAACGGGATTCGAACCCGCGACATTCAGCTTGGGAAGCTGACGCTCTACCACTGAACTATTCCCGCGAATATATGGCAAAAAATAAATGTTTTGAACAAAAAAACTAACGGCGCTCAAATTAATAAAATTTCCCAATTTTGGTGGAGCATAGCGGGATCGAACCGCTGACCACTACACTGCCAGTGTAGTACTCTTCCAGCTGAGCTAATGCCCCAATTGCAAAGATATTATAACATGCATAATAAAATTTTGCAAGTTTATTAACCACATTTGTCTTATGAAAATCTAATAATAGGAAGAAAAAGATCAGTATTTAAAAGAGCAGAAAACATATTAAACTAGATGAAAGAATTTTTTTTGTTTTTTACGTAAGTCACCATATCTCTCAAAGAGTCTAACTCACACATATTACTGAGTATATTACGATAATTAATATGTCTACTAACAAATGTTTTGCATAACTTGGTTGTCTTGCATATTCTGTTGTTTACGTTTTTTCACTCCTTATTATACATTATTTTTGTGAGATAGGAGTGATATTTAAAATAAGTTGTTGATTTGATACATTCAACATGATATAATAATATATATCATATTTCGCGAGAGTGCTGGAATAGGTAGACAGGCGCGTTTGAGGGGCGCGTGAAGTGATTCGTGTGGGTTCAAGTCCCATCTCTCGCACCAAACGATGATTGAGCATAATTTGTTGTTTTATTGCTGCTAGATAAATTGTGCTCAATTTTTTTTGTGATTAGAGGTTAAATTTATTTTGCTATATAGGATGTGTTAATAAGTGAAGCTAATGTCATTAGTAGTACCATGTTATAATGAAAAAGAAGCAATCCCTTTGTTTTATAAAGAAATTAAAAATATAGCTGAAAAAATGAAAAATGAACTTGAAATAGAAATGATATTTATTGACGATGGTTCTAAAGATAGTACTTTGCAAATAATAAAAAATTTGAGCTCAAATGATAAAAATGTAAAATATGTGTCTTTTTCTAGAAATTTTGGGAAAGAATCTGCAATATATGCTGGATTAGAGAAATCAAAAGGCGACTTTGTAGCCATTATGGATGTTGATTTACAAGATCCGCCAGAATTATTAATTGACATGTATCACGGAATATTAAATGATGGATATGATTGTGTAGCTACGAGAAGAGTAACTAGAAAAGGCGAACCACCAATAAGATCGTTTTTTGCAAGATGTTTTTATTCATTAATCAATAAAATATCAGATACAGAAATTGTAGACGGTGCTAGAGATTATAGATTAATGACTAGGCAAATGGTAGAATCTATATTATCGTTAAAAGAACATAATAGATTTTCTAAAGGCATTTTTAGTTGGGTAGGGTTTAAGACAAAATGGCTAGAATATGAAAATGTTGAACGTGCTGCGGGAGAGACTAAATGGTCGTTTTGGAAATTGTTTTTATACTCACTAGAAGGAATAATTGCTTTTTCTACAGCCCCACTTGCAATAGCTTCAGTTATTGGAATACTATTGTGTTTAGTCGCGTTCATACTTATTTTTGTAATAATATTTAAAACATTAATTTGGGGAGAATCAGTGTCAGGTTATCCATCTTTAATGTGTGTTATAATATTTATTGGTGGCGTTCAACTGTTTTGTATAGGAATATTAGGACAGTATATATCGAAAACTTACTTAGAAACAAAAAAGAGACCTATTTATATTGTAAAAGAAGAAAATAAATAAATGTTTTTATTAAGGAGATGTTATCTTATGCCTACAATATTAGCAACAGGTGGTGCGGGGTATATAGGAAGCCATACGTGCATTGAACTTTTAAACTCTGGATACGATGTTGTTGTGATTGACAATTATTCAAATAGTGTTCCAGAAGTTTTAAAGAGAGTTGAAAAAATTTCGGGGAAATCCTTAAAATCATATGATTGTGATATCAGGGATAAAGAGTCTTTAAAAAAAGTTTTTTCAGAAAATAAAATAGATGCAGTAATCCATTTTGCGGGATTGAAAGCAGTTGGAGAATCATGTAAACTTCCGCTATTATATTATGACAACAATATTTCAGGAACTATAAATTTATGTGAAGTTATGAAAGAGTTTAATGTAAAAAATATGGTTTTTAGCTCTTCGGCGACTGTTTATGGGCACAATCCTTCGCCACATAAAGAAACTATGAAAACAGGGGATGTAAGCAATCCTTATGGCAGAACAAAACATATGATAGAAGATATTTTAAAAGATGTTTATATATCTGATATGGAGTGGTCTGTTGCGTTGTTAAGATATTTTAATCCAATTGGAGCGCACGAAAGTGGTCTTATTGGAGAAGATCCAAATGGAATTCCTAACAATCTAATGCCATATATTTCGAGAGTTGCAATCGGCAAACTGCCAGAACTAACGGTGTTTGGTGACGATTACGATACAAAGGATGGCACATGTATACGTGATTATATTCACGTTGTAGATCTTGCAAAAGGACATATTAAGGCCTTAGAAAAAATAATGTCATCTACTGGGGTGGAGGCTTATAATTTAGGTAGAGGCCATGGA
>CAKSGI010000104.1 GCA_934454005.1 uncultured Eubacteriales bacterium
GATGCTCCTAAAGTGTCCGCAAAAACAGGTGAAAACGTTAAAGCTGTTTTAGAGAGTATTGTAAAAAATGTTCCTCCTCCATCTGGTGATGAAAATGAACCATTAAAAGCTCTCATATTCGATTCATTTTACGACTCTTATAAAGGGGTTATAATATACGTAAGAATAGTTGATGGTAAATTACAAGCTGGTGACGAAATTAAAATGATGGCTACGGGATCTTCTTTTACTGTTGTAGAATGCGGATATTTACGTGCAACTTGCTTGGAACCTTCAAAAGAACTTAAAGCTGGTGAAGTTGGGTATATTGCAGCATCTATAAAAACTGTTTCTGATGCAAGAGTGGGGGATACTGTAACTCTTGTCAAAAATCCAACGGTAGAACCTTTACCAGGATATAGAGCTGTTAATCCTATGGTGTTTTGTGGAATTTATCCTGCTGATGGCGCAAGATATGCAGATTTAAGAGATGCATTAGAAAAACTAAAACTTAACGATGCTTCATTATCCTTTGAACCTGAAACATCTATTGCGTTAGGCTTTGGATTTAGGTGTGGATTTTTAGGACTTTTACACATGGAGATCATACAAGAAAGATTAGAACGTGAATACAATTTAGACTTGATAACTACAGCTCCAAGCGTAATATATAAAATAACAAAAACAGATTCGGAAATTGTTTATATCGACAACCCAACAAACTATCCAGATCCCGCACATATTCTACAAGCAGAAGAACCTATGGCTAATGCTCATATATATGCACCGTCTAGCTATGTAGGAAATATAATGGAACTTTGCCAAGACAGGCGTGGAACTTTTAAAGATATGAAATATATAGATGCTGACAGAGTTGACATACATTATTTACTTCCGTTAAATGAAATTATATACGACTTTTTTGATACTCTTAAATCTAGAACTAGAGGTTATGCCTCATTTGACTACGAATTATGTGGATATCAAAAATCCGATCTCGTAAAATTAGATATGATGCTAAACGGAGAAATTGTAGATGCCTTATCGTTTATTATACACAAAGACAAAGCATATTCAAGAGGCAGAAAAATGGCTGAAAAACTAAAAGAAAAAATACCAAGACAATTATTTGAAGTTCCAATACAAGCCTGTATTGGTGGAAAAATAATTGCAAGAGAAACTGTTAAAGCAGTACGAAAAGATGTTCTTGCTAAATGTTACGGCGGAGATATTACAAGAAAGAAAAAACTCTTAGAAAAACAAAAAGAAGGTAAAAAAAGAATGCGACAATTAGGAAGTGTAGAAGTTCCTCAGGATGCCTTTATGGCCGTTCTAAAATTAGATGAAGATTAAAGAATATTATTAAAATAACAAAATCGACCTTTTTGTTAAGTTTAATTAAAAATAATATGCACCTCAAAAGCTAAATACTTTTGGGGTGCATATCACAAAAAGGATGGTTTTTATTTCAATTTTTTACAGTAAATATCTTCATAATATTCATACACTGATCTATACTCTTCAACTTCACCTTTATGTATTCTTTTAAGGTGTTCATGTTTATCAAATGAACTATCACCAGTTAATCTTTGAATTAAATGTATAGCAATATTAGAACAATGATCTGATATCCTTTCTAAACTTGTGACAAGTTTAATGAATGATATTCCAGAAGAAACATTGCATGATCCCTTTTGAAGTCTAACCACATGTTTTGCAGTTAAAATATCTTTTAATGAATCTACTACTTCTTCTAATGGTTCTACTTTTTGAGCCAAATCTACATCTTCTTTTGTTATACATTCAATGGTTAAATCTATAATCTTCTTAATAGCATCGGCCATTGTTTGAATTTCTTTTCTTGCTTCTTCAGAAAGCACTACACCATTGCTACTATTATATTCCGCAACATTTGCAATGTTTATACAATGATCGCCTATTCTTTCTATATCGCCTAAATTATGCATAAGCTCTGTTGCTAAAAGAGTTTCTTGATCACTTAAGCTACATCCGGTAATTTTTACAAGATACTCATTTAGTGCAGACTCTGCTTTATCTAAAAATCTTTCGTTTTCATTTAACTTTTTCTCTAATTTTGAATCATAATCCGAAAGAAGCTTTATTGATACTCCAAAATTTTCTTTTGCTGTCTCTGCCATGTTTAAAATAACAGTTCTGCATTGATCAAGAGCAAGTGGTGGTGTCTTTAAAAAAATGTCATCTAAAACATCTAGTTCTTGATTTATTTTTGATATATTTTTCTTTTTAATAACCTTCCCAGAAATCTTTATCAAATAAGATAGCAATGGTAATAAAGCTATTGTGGTAATAACGTTAAAAGCTGTATGTATATCTGCAATATCGCCTCGACTCATCGTGTTCTCCCAAAACGGTAATCCTATAAACTTTTGAACAGGATAGAGCACTCCAGCAAATAATATCCCACCAAACACATTGAACATTACATCTATTAACGTAGCTCTTTTGGCATTTCTATTAGTTCCAAGGCTTGCAAGTATAACAGTAAAACATTTACCTATATTTTGCCCTATAATAATCGGCAATGCCATAGAAAATGTAACAGCGCCTGTAGAAGATATTGCCTGAAGAATACCAACAGAAGCAGAAGAACTCTGAATTATAGCTGTAAATACAATTCCAAATAATATACCTATAAATGGATTAGAAAATGTTGTAAACATTTTTTGAAACGTTTCATTATCTTTAAGCGGAGTTATTGTAGTTTCCATAATAGTCATACCCATAAATAGTATGCCAAAACCTAACATAATTTTTGCTATATTTTTAGTCTTTTTCTTATTGGCAAATAAAAGTATAAACGCACCTATTCCGACTATCATTGGAGCAAAAGCTGAAGGTTTTATAAGTGTTAAAAAAATATTTTCATCAGACCCTATATCTCCAAGTCTTAAAATCTGCCCTGTAACTGTAGATCCTATATTAGCTCCCATTATAACAGGTATCCCTTGATAAAGATTCATAATTCCTGCATTTAAAAAACCTAAAACCATTATAGCTGTAGCCGCAGAACTTTGGATAACTCCTGTTACTGCAGTTCCAACTGTAGCGCCCTTAATTCTATTATTAGTAAGTTTTTTCAATATTCTTTCAAGACCCGCGCCGGCTATATTTTGAAGAGAATCGCCAAGCAAATTCATTCCATAAAGGAACATTCCTATACCACCAAGGAGCATTAAAACAGATAAAGGTTTCAATTAAAAGACCTCCCATATATAAATATATGTACTTTGGAATATTAAATTTTACATTTATATTTTACAATAAAAATATATTACTTACAATATAAGTATTGTAATTTTGGGATTTTTAACTTTACATTTTAAAGTTGTTAAAAGTGTTTGTATAAAATGTGCAATTTATAATTGTTTCGATTCTTTTCTACATTAAAATTAATATAAAAAAATATAATTCTGAATAATCAAGATAAGATTATCCAGAATTATAATTTAAGAATGTTGTGGTATTTTATTAACATCAGTTGAAGATTGATCGTTATTTTGATTTAATATCTCAAAACGATTCTTTCTAAATTTTATTACACCTTGAGCCTTTAATTTGCAAAGTTCTTTAGATAGTGCACTTCTATCTACACAAAGGTAGTCTGCAAGTTCTTGTCTGTTATAAGATATAACAAATCTCTTTTTATTTTTAATTTTCGATTGTTCATGTAAGAACGACATTATTTTCTCTTTTGTAACCCTTTTTGATAAGTGTTCTAGGTTACTGCTTAGTGCCATATTTTTTTTAGAAATTATCGATAACAAGTTTCTTATTATTTGATTATGCACAGCTGCATCAAAAGATGATGAATTTATCAACATATCTCCATCAACAGTTAAAACTTCACAATTAGTTGTTGCTATAACATTTACAGGCAGCTTTTCTAATCCCATAAACGAAAAAGTTTCTCCAAATATATCGCCTTCACAAACTTTTGCTACAATCGTTCTATTACCTCTAAAATCTGCTTTTTCCACTATTACACATCCAGAAAGAACTATTCCTATTCGGTTACTTCTTTCTCCGGCCATCCAAACATATTCATCCTTTTCATAGGATTGTATTTTTGAACCGCGAGCTTTTAAAATTGATAGGATCTTTTCATCGTCAATATTGCTAAAAATTGGCATTTCATTTAATATGTCTAAATATTCTTGCATAAATACCTCCCTCTGTTGTAAAAACAACATATTTTATATTTTAAATATATTATAATATTCTTACAAAATCAATACTTTATTTAAGGATGGGTTGATATGATAAGAAAAATTATAAAAATTGACAAAAACAAATGCAATGGTTGCGGAATATGTTCAGATGCTTGTCACGAAAAAGCAATCGAAATTATAAATGGTAAAGCACATTTGATCCGAGATGACTATTGCGACGGATTAGGCGATTGTTTACCAGCATGCCCTACACAAGCTATAAGTTTTGAAAATCGTGAAGCTTTAGAGTATGATGAAAAAGCTGTTAAAGAGAATTTAAAAAAACATCAAAAAAGCGCTATAACTCATGATAAATATAACTCTAACTCCAAATATATCAAAAAAAATCATATTAGTCAAGAGAATAAACAAAATTTAATAGAAAACTCTCTACCTCAATGGCCTATTCAAATTAAACTTGTTCCCACAATTGCACCTTATTTTGAAAATTGCGATTTACTCATAGCTGCAGATTGCACTGCTTTTGCCTATAGTAATATTCATAATGATTTTATTAAAAATCATGTGACAATAATAGGTTGTCCAAAACTAGATAACGTTGATTATAGCGAAAAACTATCCGAAATAATAAAAAACAACAATATAAATACTATTACTATTATTCGAATGGAAGTTCCTTGTTGCAAAGGTATCGAAAATTTTGTTTTATCAGCTATTGAAAAAAGCAATAAATCTATCCCTTGCAAAGTTAACGTTATTTCTAACACTAAATAACAAACAATGAATATTTGAATACGCTAAATATCTGGATTTCATCATCTATAGTTAATTTGTATTCAATATAAATTAATGATAAAATAATTATCTGAAATATTTAAATTATTTACAAATAAAAAGGATAGGTAAATACAATGAGTACATATATAGGTGATGTTAAAATAGACGGAAAAGCTGTTTTAGCCCCAATGGCCGGAGTTACTGATAAAGCATATAGAGAAATTTGCAAAGAATTCGGAGCTTGTTATGTTGTAAGCGAGATGGTAAGCTCTAAAGGCATATTATACTATAATAAAAATACTTTAGAACTTATGACTATCTCAAATAAAGAACGTCCGTGCGCTATCCAACTTTTTGGTAATGAACCAGATATTATGTCAGAGGCCTCTAAGCTAATCGAAGATAAATTTAACCCAGACATGATAGATATAAATATGGGATGCCCTGCTCCTAAAATAGTCTCTAATGGGTGCGGATCCGCCATGATGAAAAATCCTATACTATGCGGGAAAGTAGTTGAATACGTAAAAAAATCTGTTAGTGTCCCAGTTACAGTTAAAATTAGAAAAGGCTGGGATATTAACAGCGTTAATGCTGTAGAAATATCAAAAATATGCGAAGAAAGCGGCGCTGATGCAATCACAGTTCACGGGAGAACTAAAAGCCAAATGTATGCGCCAAAAGCAGACTGGGAAATAATTAAAAACGTTAAAAATAATGTAAAAATACCTGTAATAGCTAATGGTGATGTGTTTACAGCTACTGATTCTAAAAATATCTTAGATGCTACTGGCGCTGATTTATTAATGATAGGGAGAGGAAGTTTAGGAAATCCATGGATATTTTCTCAAGTTAATTCATACCTAAACAACGGCATATTGCAAGATCCACCGAGTATAAATGAAAGAATTAATACTATAAAAAAACATGTCAATCTTATGTGTAAATATAAAAATGAGAAAGTTAGTATTATGGAATCACGAAAACTTATAGCTTGGTATATTAAAGGTCTCCATAATGCATCAAAGCTTAGAAAACAAGCATTCAAAATCGACAATATTAATGATTTAAATACATTTTTAGATTCTATATTAGCAGACTGCGAAATCTGATTTTAGTATTACCAATAAACTTTTTCTAGCTATCACATTCAATAATCTTAGACTCATATGTAATTATAATACTTACAATAACAAATTATATTGATATAAATTAAAAGTGAATTTTCGAAAACAGTGAAACAAGTGATTCAAGATAAAATGATACAAATTCTAATATTTTTGTCCATAAAAAAATTATCAATTTGATCTTTCTTTCCCTTCAATTTAGTAACTATATTTTTATTTTAACACATTTATTTTAATAATGCAAATTTTTAAAAAAATATTACAATTGTAAGTTTTTAAAAATTAAATCCTTGCAAACCAAAAATTACTTTTTATTAATAGATTATACTTACTATGAATGAATCCATAAAACTTTTATAAGATTAATCATTCCAATATTTTACAAATAACATCGTCAAACTTTTAACAAACATTAATTTCATTGTTAATAAGTTTACTATGCTCGCTTAAATGAATCAGAATATAAAAATTCACTTTTAGTCCAATTTATTTATATTATATTAGTAAGGGAATAAATAACAACCTATAACATCCTATTGAATATTTAATATACCAGTAATATTATTATTATATAAAA
>CAKSGI010000105.1 GCA_934454005.1 uncultured Eubacteriales bacterium
AAAAAAGTAATAAGTATATATCAATAGAATTTCACACAATATAAAAACTATAAATTGGAACATTTGCCTTGATGTTAGTCCAAATAACAATACTATCATTGGTATAGAAATTATCATTCCATACCATTTCATTGCATCACATATCTTAAAGCTTTTAATTTTTTTACCTAATAAACCCAATACTACAGCTGGGATCAAAAAAAGCGCATAAATAAATAATGAGAAAAAATTTGTATAAGAACTTATTACCATTAGATTTCCTCCATAAGTCTTTTTCTATCAATTTTTCCATTAGTATTCAAAGGAAATACATCTAATATTTTAACTTTTTTAGGTACCATATAAGAAGGAACTAAATTTCTTAATTCGTTTTTTATTTTTATTCCTAACTTAAGATTGGATTCTTCCATCTTTTTATTTAATGTAACAAATGCAACTATATAACTAACACGCTCATCTTTGTAAATCGGCATAACAACACTACCGTTAATAAATTCTATCTTGTTTAAATTGTTTGCAATATCATCAAGTTCTATTCTAAAACCATTTAACTTTATTTGAAAATCCTTTCTTGCTATATAATAAATCAAACCATTATTTTCAAATACTAAATCACCTGTATAATAACCGTTCCTTCCATCTTCAGATTTAAAAAACACTTTATCTGTCTGTACTTGATTATTATAATATCCCATACTGATACTATCACTTATAACTACCAGTTCTCCTTGCATTCCATATTCTACGGGTCTGTTATCTTTTCCTATAATGCTATACGTTGCATCAGTTAAAGGCTTACCAATAGGTAAATTTTTATCATCATCTATCATCTCATCGGTAATCTCACATGCCGTTAATAATACAGTTCCTTCCGTTGGTCCATATCCGTTTATTATCGTTGAATTATTAAATTTACCGTAAATACTTTTAACTAGTTTTTTAGTTAACACTTCTCCTGCCAATATAAACTTGTTTAAACTCGGTAACATAGTTAAATTAAAGTTTTCATCAAAACTACAAATCTCTAAAAAGGCAGGAGTGGATATCCAAACAGAAATATTACTTTTTCTAAGATAATAAAATAACTCTTTTGTGTTATCCAGCATACGTTTGTCAATATTAAATAGAGTATTTCCCATTGGAAGATAAATATATATAGAAATATTTGATACATCAAAAGAATACGAAACTTGATTTAATACTATATTATTACTACCAGGAATAGCACATATTTCTTTAAACCAAGAAACAAAATTCATGAGATTTTTTTTATTTATCGGTACTCCTTTTGGATCTCCGGTGCTTCCGGAAGTAAAAAGGATATAACAAATGTCTTCATCTTTAACCCAAGCAGCCTTTGGCAATTCTTCGCATTCTCTCAAACAAATTTCATCTACTTTTTCTTGATCAGCTACATGAAAATCACCGGAAAGTTCTATATTTGAAAAATTAAAAATAAGCTCAGCGTTTGTTATCTTTGCAATTTTGTATAGTCTTTCCGGCGGATATGTTATATCAACAGGAGAATATGCGCGTCCTGTTTTTAAACTAGCTATCATAATAGTTATTATATCTATTTCTTTATTACCATATATTAATACGGGAGAATTTGTTTTGCAAACACTCAAAATATAACTTGCAATCTGTTCTGACCTATTCCATAATTCTTTAAATGTAATTTTATTTTCTCTATAAATAATTGCTAATTCATTGCTGTTTTTTAACTTTTCAAGTTCATCTAAAATCCACATTGTTTTACACTTCCTTAAATTATTCAAGCATTATTAACATATTTAGTATATCTAAAAACATACGTGTAACAAAGCACAAAAACAATATAAAGAGCCCAAAAATATAATAGTATATTAAAAATATTGTTTCCGAAATTAAATACCAATTCATGAGTTTTATAAAATAAATTTTTCGATTGTCCAAAAAATTATTTAAAAATACTAGTTTATGAAACACCGTAATTATATAAAATAACATCAATTCCTGGCAGAGCTAAAAATAGGTTAATACTTTAAAATCCAGAAAATAGCAGATAATTTAAAACCGATAAATATTTAGAACAAAACTTCAAACTTGTATGTTAATTTTTAATCATAGTTAGTGCAATTTCTAGTTTATTTTGCAATCATAATTTTTAATTATAAAATTAAATATTGATATTGTCAAGATTAGTTAACACGACATCATAAACTATGTTGCTGTAGGAAGAGAATCGTAGTATCTCTGTCACTTAATCATTGGATGACGGCCACCATTGGTGTACAGATTATCCGATTATTCCAATAACCAATAAAGTATCTCCAAATCAGAGATTTTAGTTCAGATACAGTCAGTTTTTCACTATTGTATCGGTCATACAGCAACTTCGTTTTCAGACAGACCCACATACTTTCACAACAGGCATTGTCGTGGCATCGTCCACCAGCACTATTCATACTTTGAATAATTTCAAATCTTCTTAGTGTTTTTCGATAAAGCTCGCTGGTGTATTTTGTACCACGATCAGAGTGAATGACAACATCTCTAATTTCTGGATATGCCATGACAGCATTTTCAACCGTATGCTGACATAGCGTCGCTTTACTAGTAGTTTTCATTGCCAGGCCAAGTACGGCAAAATCAAAACAGTCAAAGATTACCGAAATATATAGTTTTCCATTTTTTTGCTTTTATTTCACTGATATCTGTTACTCATTTCTTTAGAGGCCTATCTGTTTTGAAATCCCGCTTAAGGAGATCCTTTGATTTCCGGGCTTTGCGGTCTGCTTTTGTAATTCCTTTTGGATTGCGCTTAGAATTATGACTGAGAGCGATTTTTTTCACAACCCTGTAGACAATATGAATGCCATCAGGATGTTTGAGTGTTAATGCATGAAATATACGTACATGCCCGTAGGTATCATTACAGACAACCTCAGTCATGATCGCAATGAATTTAATTCTTTCAGTCTTAGAGACTTTAGACGGCTCGTTGCGAAAAAAACGCTGGTTTCCTCTTTAAGGCGATGAATTCCTTATCTTGGTTTTCATTCGCTTACAGAACATAGCAAGCTCCTCAACGAGGTTCATGGCGGATTCTGGAGTATGAGATCATTTTCCAATATCCAAGTCTTTCGGTCCTGGCAACTTTAACCAGGTATGAATGGTTCCATTTGAAATACCTAATTCTTTGGTAGCCTTAGTGCCACCGATTTCTTTTGTAAACTTTACTGCCTGCATCTTGTATTCATGATAGTACTTTCGTTGACTTTGTGCCATAATTAGGCACATCCTTATTCCCTTGATTATACTATGAAATCCTTGAGAATAAACTGTCAACTTTATTTATGCGCCATCACAATAATTTTTTCATTTCAACTCGACTATAGTTACTATTAGCAGTGACTTGATTTAAAACCGATACAAAATCAATTGTTTTCCCTTGCCTTGATAACTTTAAAATTACTTTATATGTTTCTTTAAATTTGAGGAAATAAAAAACCTCGGCTTTGATAATGTTATCTAAATCAGGTTTCTCGGTTGTCCGCCTAATGGTAGAGCAATTCAAGAAATCAGTCTTTTCAGAACATTTAAGACTATTTCACTCAATTAAGCTTTTCACGCGGGATGTTTTGTTTTTTCTTTAAGTAAGTTTTATGCACAACTTGCCCGCACGGAATAGAAAAAAGAGAAATTATACTTATTTCAAATAGAATGTTTTTATCGAAAAACATTTTTGAAACTTCATTATAACTTGCTCTAACCGATTTTTCATATTCAGTTGTTTGTTTTGGTGTATAGGTCACATTACGACCATCAATTCGACATATTCGAGGTTGCTGTTTCCTCTTCAGTTTTCCCGGTATCGTGAATTTTATTTTCATTTTTTGTCTTCCTTTCGTATATTGATTTTTTGACATACAATTCTAAATGCATCAAGTGTTTTCTTTTCGAGTTCACGAATTTCTTTTCCTTGATACACTAATATAACAATCAAAATTAAAATGGTTATCAGTAAAAATATTTTCATTTCCTGAATTCTCCTTTTTTTATAAATAAAAAAATTGCCTTGAGTTTTTTCAAGACAACTTCGTTTACATATTTTTATTTTTGCGATATATTAGTCTATAGAGTTTATCGAAATGTGTCAGATAACCTTCATTGTAAACATTGTAGTTGGCTTAAACCCGCATTATTACTGGGCTTCTTCAAGTCCCTATTGGTTATCCGCACCAATTTTTGTTGGTTTAAATCACACTCTTAATTTGAGTGTGATTTTTTTATTATATCAAACTTAAATATTTTTTACATATTCAAGCTTTACTTGTAAAATTTATAATTATAAATCTTCTATTGTTTTGTATGTAAAACATTATAATAAAATCTACACTTACAAACGCTAATATTTATTCATAAAACATATATTAGTAAACATTTTTCTCAAATATTCTCTATTATGTCTTCCTTGAATTATTTATTTTTTTATGTTACTCTATACTCATTATATATTACAAAAAATGAGTAATTCTGTTTAAAAGGAGGATAAATATGAACGCTAATAAATTTTCGGAAATTAGTCCCGACATTATTAACTGGGCTCAAACCTGTAAAGAAAATAACATAGATCCTTCACTATATACAAAATACGAAGTTAAAAGAGGGTTAAGAGATATAAGTGGACAAGGAGTATTAACTGGTCTAACAGAAATATCGGAAATACACTCATATGATATGAAAAACGGCAAGCTTATTCCTTGTAATGGCAAGCTTTATTACAGAGGTGTTGATGTAGAAGATATTATTACAGGATTCACTTCCGATAATAGATTTGGATTTGAGGAAGTAACATACCTCTTATTGTTTGGCAAGCTTCCAACAAAAGATGAACTAAATAATTTTAATGATGTTTTATCAAAATATAGAACCTTACCAACCGGCTTTGTTAGAGATATAATTATGAAAGCTCCAAGTAATGACATGATGAATACATTAGCAAGAAGTGTTTTAACTCTATATGCATATGATAATAATCCAGACGATATCTCAATAGAAAACGTATTAAGGCAATCGTTGCACTTAATAGCTTTATTTCCTTTGCTATCTGTTTATGGATATCAAGCATATCATCACTACCACGCTGGACAAAGTTTATTTATTCATGCTCCAGAGCCTAAATTATCAACTTCAGAAAATATTTTGCATCTCTTGCGCCCAGACAGTAAATACACTGAACTTGAAGCAAAAATTTTAGATATCGCATTAGTTTTACATGCTGAACATGGCGGAGGTAACAATTCAACATTTACAACACATGTTGTATCGTCTTCCGGTACAGATACTTACTCAGTTATAGCTGCATCATTAGGCTCTTTAAAAGGTCCAAAACATGGTGGTGCAAATATTAAAGTAATTAAAATGTTCGAAGATTTGAAAAATACTATTACCGACTGGGAAGACGAAGACGCTATAAAAGCTTATTTAAATGATCTTTTAGACAAAAAAGCCTTTGATAAAGCCGGATTAATTTATGGTATGGGACATGCTGTATATTCAATTTCAGATCCTAGAGCTAATGTCTTTAAGGGCTTTGTAGAAAAACTCTCAAAAGAAAAAAATTTAACTAAAGAGTTTAAATTATACTCATTAATAGAAAAACTCGCACCCGAAGTAATAGCAAAAAGGCGAAAGATATATAAAGGTGTTAGTGCAAATGTAGATTTCTATAGCGGGTTTGTATATAACATGTTAGGTTTACCTTTGGAATTGTACACACCAATTTTTGCAATAGCCCGTATATCTGGATGGTGCGCACATCGTATAGAAGAACTTGTCAATGCAGGAAAAATAATTAGACCTGCTTACAAAAGTGTTAAAAAGCACGTTACTTACTCACCTTTAAATGAAAGATAATTCTTAGTTTAAAATAAATAAAAAAGGATATCCTACTATTGAACACCACTAATATATTTATTAGGAGATGATAGTTTGGTTTATCCTTACAATGAAAAATACGACTTTATTGAAAGCGAAAAGGTTAAAGAAATCGCTATGACTCTTAGAGAAGAAGGCGACGATGAAATTCAGTCTGACGTAAACGGAAGTTATACCGGTATGACAAACGACGGAGAAGTTCCCGTTCAAGACGCTGATGACCTTTAATAAAACGCACAAAGGATCTTGTGTTTACCACAGGATTCTTTGTGTGTTATTTTTTTGTTTTCTATTAAAATTTAATTTATAAATAATTACACAACATAATTTAACAATATTCGCTGGTAAGGAGTGATTATTATTAAAATATATCATATAATATTATCTTTTATATTATCGGTTTTATTTATATTTTCTACAGGATGTGAAAAATTAATATATCCTCTTGATAGTACATCTTCAAACCATTCAGCAGATAATTTAAGCGGACGATTAACTCTTAATGGATCAACATCTATGACTAAACTATGTAACTCTTTAGGTGAATCATTTATGCAGAAATATCCCAATATAACTGTTGAAAAATCCGAT
The DNA here is from genome assembly GCA_934454005.1 of uncultured Eubacteriales bacterium. Next base: position 6,514 of record CAKSGI010000105.1, read on the forward strand.
ACTGGATCTGGTGCTTCGGTTAAATCTGTAATGGACGGTACTGCTACTCTTGGTGATTTATCAAGAAAATTAAAAGAAGAAGAATTAAACGAGTCTCTTTCCTCTGTAACAATAGCTTTAGATGGAATTGCAGTTATTGTTAAT
>CAKSGI010000106.1 GCA_934454005.1 uncultured Eubacteriales bacterium
CTTCTATACGGACGCCGGATGATGCCAAGTTTAGCGCGATATCATCAGACAAATTTGTAATCTTACTAATTTTAACACCTGCGGCAGGTTGAAGTTCATATCTTGTTACAGTTGGTCCCCTACTTATATCTACAATTTTAGTGGAAACATTAAAGTTTTTAAGAGTGTCAACAAGCATTTGACCACTTGTTTTAAGCTCATTTTCAATATCTTTTTCTTGTATGGATGGGGATTTTTCTAAAAGAGATATTGGTGGATATACATATCTAGAATTAATAATATTGTTTTGATGCTGATTAATTTCTGACTGTAAAGAGTTTTCATCTTGAGTGTTTTGATGTTTTTTTATAAAAGCCTCGGCTGCAATATCTGCAGAGTTTTTTTCTGTTTCATTAAAATTATTTTTAGGGTCGGACAAAAAAACGTTTTTAAGTTTTTCTAATTTTTCATTTTTTTTATTTGTCTTTTTATTTTCTATTGTAACAGACTTAACAGGATGGTTAGGTAGTTCATCATCAATTGGAATATCTATTTTTATGTCTTTTTGTGTTTTATTTTTTAAAGGTTTTGTTTTCTTAAGAGGTTTTACATCAAATTCTTCAGTAAAGTTTTTGATGTCTTTATGTTGAACAGGTTTAAACAAAAATTTAAAAAATTGAATCAAGGTTGTTCCGGTTAATAACATTGTAGAAACAAACAATAATATTATTGTGACTATTCTCGCGCCAATAGTTCCAAAGGCATATACAAGTGGTATACCTATAAGCCCACTGAAAAAACCAGCGCCTTTATTAAATATTGTTAAATAAATGTTTGTCCCGGTTATATATAATTCTTTTAATTGTTTCCAATATGATAGATGATGATTGTTGTTATTTCCAAAAACAAAAAATAAAGTGCAAACAAGTATTATTGATATAATTGATAAGTAAATTTTAGTAGATGTATTATTGTTTAATTCTTCCTTTGCTGTTGCAAAAGATATATATATTAGTAATACAGGCCATAGTATAGCAGCATTTCCGAACAGTCCCCAAATGAAAGTATGAATTATGTTCCAAATATTTTCACCGGGGACTAGAATTAAACTCAATAACATTATTGAGAAGGAGAATATCAGTATAGCTATTGTTTGATTATGTATAGTATTTTTAGATTGAGAATTTTTAGAAGAATTAGATTTTCTAGTTTTGGATGAGGAGTATTTATCATGTGATGCAGGCCTGCCTCTTTTATTAGAGGTAGGCCTTGATTTTGAAGTTTTATATGCCATTTGTAACCACCTTATGAACTAAATTAAACAGGAAGATTTGTAAATATATTTACGTTATTAATTTTTTCTATGAAATGTATAATTATAGTTAATATTCCACAAATAGCAGTATATACTATAAATATCCATGTTTTATCAGTTGCGAGTAACCACTTAAATAATTTTATTGCTAAGAAACCGACAATTGCAGATACAATAACTCCCACAATTACAGGTGCAATTCCCATGTTGAAATCACCAGTTTTTGCAACTTCTTTAAATTCAACTAAAGCTGCTGCTAATATAGATGGAATACCTAAAACAAAGGAGTAATCTAGAGCAGTTTGTTTGCTTATTCCCCTTAGAAGTCCAACTGATAATGTTGATCCAGAACGTGAAAGTCCAGGAAAAATAGCGGCTAAGCATTGCATAGTACCAACTAGAATAGAGTCTATAATATTAAAGTATTTTCTACCAGGATCTTTTGGCATATGACTTTTTTTATGTTTTAAATTTATAACAATTTTTTTATTTGCAAATATACCTAGAGTTAAAAGGATACTTGTTGCAATAAGTGATAATCCAACTATTATTAGGTTACCGGAATTTGCAAATTCTTCTGATAAGTCTTTAAAAGAAAGATCAGTGCCAGGAATATGTAAAAACAATAGAAATAAAGGTAAAAGTCCTATTATTAGCATAATTACTAATCTTTTATCATGGTTTAAATTTTTCCATTTGAAGTTGCCTTTAAAAATATCTCTTATAATAGAGAAAAATGCAAACAAAAGTCTTATAACTAATTTGTAATATACAGCCAAAACAGCTATAAGAGTTCCTAAGTGTAACATGACATCAAAAAATAAATTATTTCCTTTAACACCTAAAACATGCTGTGAAAGAACTAAATGCCCACTGCTTGATACAGGTAAAAATTCTGTTAACCCTTGTACAATCCCTTGAATAATTGCTTCGAAAATACTCATATAATCCTCCAGTTATGTAAATTAATTTTATATGTAGATCCGAAAATCAGAGAATTTATTTAGATTTTCGGATAAATATAACTATTTTTCTTTATTTTTTACCGACTTCTTTTTAGATTTTGAACTTTTTTCATGTTTATTTTTATCATGATCCTTTTTATTATCATCTATTATACCATATAAACAAGAAAGTGCATCAGAAAGATTTCCAAGATTATCTATAAGGCCTTCTCTTACAGCATCTGTACCGTCTAAAACAGTTCCGATATCCATAACTAACTCACGTGTATTCATAGAAAGTTCATAGAACCTATCTTTAGATATATTAGAATTTTGAGTTACAAAATTGGTTATTCGTTCTTGCATTCTTTGAAAGTATTCAAACGTTTGTGGAACTCCAAGCATTAAACCATTCATTCTTACAGGATGTATGGTCATAGTAGCAGATTCAGCTATAAAAGATTTATTAGCAGCAACAGCCAAAGGGACACCTATTGAATGTCCGCCTCCGATAACCATCGACACTGTTGGTTTTTTCATCCCAGCAACAAGTTCTGCAATGGCAAGACCCGCTTCAACATCTCCTCCTACAGTATTTAGTAAAATGAGAAGTCCATCTATTTTAGGTTCTTCTTCTATAGCTACTAATTGTGGTATAACATGTTCATATTTAGTAGTTTTATTTTGTGCTGACAGTATATAGTGCCCTTCGATTTGACCTATTATTGTTAAGCAATAAATTGTGTACTTACTGTGTCCAGTTATAATAGCTCCTGTTTGGTTAATTTGCTCTGTTTGTTCGGGGCTACCAGGTTCAAAATCTGTAGGTTTTTTATCTGGGGCATCGGAAGAACTTTTTAAATTAGATGAATTTTGTTTATATGCTTTAGATTTAAAGTTATGTGGAACATTAGAACATTCTAGTTCTATATTTTGATTTTTGATCATGTTATCACACACCTTTCTTCAAGGAGTATTTTGTCTTAAATCAGGTATATGATACATATATTATACCATTTAGAATAAATTACATCAATTGCAAAAATATTATAGTTTTAATTAGATTATTTTAACTTATTAGTATTGTTTGTGAGTTTTAAATAATTTATTGAATCTTGTTAATAATAAACTTAAAAATCATTTAAGTTGTTTTGTAGTGGTTGACATTTTTTTGAAATTATTGCATAATGCTATTATATTTATAAAAAATATATGTTGTATAAATAATGTATTTGTAGTAATTATTTTGTTATCAATATATAAGTAGTTTTTTTAAATTTTTTATTCTGTGTCATTGTTTATTAATATTGAAAGGTTAGGATAGAAATGAAAGAATTTAATTATGTATTAAAAGATGAAAATGGTATACATGCAAGGCCTGCTGGCATGCTAGTTAAACAAGTGTCTAATTTTGAGTCTGACGTTAAAATTGCAAAAGGTGATAAAACAGCAGATGCAAAACGTATTTTTTCTTTGATGGGATTAGGCGCTAAAAAAGGAGACGAAGTACATGTTAGTATATCGGGTTCGGATGAAGAAAAAGCGGTAAAAGTATTGGAGAAGTTTTTTTTAGAAAATTTTTAGTATCAGGAGATAGTATCTATGACTATATTAAAAGGGAAAGGCGTATTTGGTGGTATCGCTTTTGGCAAAATAAATGTTTATAATAGGGAAGAACTTGAAATAAAAAGATATAGAGTTGATAATACTGATGCTGAAATTAAAAGATTTGAACATTCTAAAAAAATAGCTATTGTTCAGCTGCAATCACTTTATGAAAAAGCACTACAAGAAGTTGGGGAAACAAATGCTATGATATTTCAAATTCATCAAATGATGTTGGAAGATCTTGACTATTGTGATTCAATAATAAGCATTATAAAAAATCAAAATGTAAATGCCGAATATGCAGTTGGAACAACATCTGATAATTTCTCTGAAATGTTTTCATCTATGGATGATAGCTATATGAAGGAAAGAGCAGCAGATGTAAGAGACGTATCTAAACGATTATTAAAAATTCTTTCTAATTCTCTTGAGAATGTGTCGTTATTTAACGAACCTTCTATAATAGCAGCAGATGATTTAGCTCCAAGTGAAACTGTTCAATTGGATAAAAATAAGGTTCTTGGATTTGTTACAATGAAAGGTTCATCAAGTTCGCATACAGCTATTTTGGCAAGGACTATGAATATACCAGCTATAATAGGCGTTGGAAATCAACTAAAGCGTGAATTTGATGGTTGTGATGCTATAATAGATGGATTTTCTGGAATTTTATATGTAGATCCGGATTCTGATACTATTCAAAGCATGAAAGAAAAACAAAGTGTAAAAGAAAAACAATTGGCTTTATTGCAAGAATTAAAAGGAAAAGATAATATAACTCTTGATGGTAAACAAATTGATATATTTGCTAATATTGGTAATTCTTCAGATGTTGGTGCAGTTTTGCAAAATGATGCTGGCGGTGTAGGATTATTTAGAAGTGAATTTTTATATCTTGAAAACAATGATTATCCAACTGAAGATCAACAATTTGCAGTTTATAAAGATGTTGCTGAAAAAATGATAGGTAAAAGAGTTATTATAAGAACGTTGGATATAGGTGCAGATAAACAAATTGATTACTTTGAAATGCCAAAAGAAGAAAATCCAGCTATGGGGTATAGGGCTATTAGATTATGCCTTGATAGAGTTAAACTGTTTAAAACACAACTAAGAGCATTATATAGAGCATCTGCTTTTGGGAAAATATCTATAATGTTTCCTATGATAATTTCTATAGATGAAGTAAGAAAAATTAAAGAAATTGTAGAAGAGATAAAAAATGAGTTATTTGTAGAATCTATACAATTTTCTGATGATGTAGAATTAGGGATAATGATAGAGACACCTGCGGCTGCTCTTATAAGTGATGATTTGGCAAAAGAAGTAGATTTTTTTAGTATAGGAACCAATGATTTATCACAGTACACATTGGCAATTGATAGACAAAATGATAAATTAACCAATATATTTGACCCTCATCATAAGGCAATTCTTAGACTTATAAAAATGGTTACAGATAATGCACATAAAAATGGAATTTGGGTTGGAATATGCGGGGAATTAGGTGCGGATGAATCTCTTACAGAAATGTTTTTGGCTATGGGTATTGATGAGCTTTCAGTGTCACCACCGTATATATTGGGAATAAGAGATAAAGTTAGGAATACAAATGTTTCTAAAATTAAACAAGAGCAATTAAATAAAATAAATTGAGGGAGGTTAATTAGTTTGTTTGGATTTAATAAGAAAAAAGTTGAAAAAAAGATTTTAGCTCCACAGAATGGTATATTTATTAGTTTAGAAGAAGTTCCGGATGAAGTATTTGCACAAAAGATGTTAGGAGATGGTGTTGCTATAATCCCTGATAGTAATGATGTTTGTTCCCCGGTAGATGGAACGATAGTGCAGATTCCAGAAACACTGCATGCTTATGGAATTCATACAGATGATGGTCTTGATATATTGGTTCATATTGGCATTAATACTGTAGAGTTAAAAGGTGAGGGATTTGAGAGCTTAGTTAAAGAAGGGGATAAGGTAAAGGCTGGGGAAATTATAGCAAGAGTAGATTTAGATTTTATAAAAAATAAAGGATATGCTACGCATACTCCGATATTGATCACAAATATAGATGATATTAAATCGTTTTCTAATAATTCTGGAAAAGCAAAAGCATGCGAAACAGTTGCAATTACTTATGTAAAATAATTTAATGTTATTGTAGGGCCTTCAATTAATATTGGGGGCTTTTTGTTTTGAAAATCAACTGAAATAAATTTTTTAAAAAATGAATACTTATAATTAAAAAAAGAATAATAATTATTATGATTGTAGTTTAATATTCAAAGATGGTGATAAATTTGAAAAAGGAAAATAAGATATTTAGTGTTCTTCAGCGTATAGGTAGATCTTTTATGTTTCCTATAGCATTATTACCAGTTGCAGGATTGCTGTTAGGAATAGGATCTTCTTTTACGAATGAGACAATGATTGCTTCATATAATCTTCAAGGATTTCTTGGAGCAGGAACATTTATGAATAAACTTCTTACAGTTATGTCTGATACGGGTAACATTATTTTTGCAAATTTGCCGATTATATTTGCAATGGGAGTAGCACTTGGAATGGCTGAAAAAGAAAAAGCTACGGCTACTTTATCTGCGGCAATAGCATTTTTTGTTATGCACCAGACAATAAATTCATTATTAAATATTAACGGAATGCTTGAAGAAGGCAAAATGCTAGAAGGGACAACAGGAGATGTTTGTGGAATTACATCTCTTGAAATGGGAGTTTTTGGAGGTATTATTGTAGGTTTAGGAGTAGCGGCACTTCAC
>CAKSGI010000107.1 GCA_934454005.1 uncultured Eubacteriales bacterium
CACATTATCTACAAGGTTATCTAGCATTATTTCAATATAGTGAATTACATACAATGATGATTGGAAGCAAGATGTTTCAAGATAAATTCATGAAGATAAACAACATCTTAAGCGGTATTCGAAACAAAGATATATGTCCAGAAGTCAATTTATATAAGACGTTGTATGAGTGTTGATTTTTGCTTTATATCCTAATTTATTAAATGTGTCTTTATGCAAAAAAGTTAAATTTTTTAGAAAAACCTTATTTTTTTACGTATAAGAGTATGTAGGCAAACTGAAATTTAGTATTTATTGTACCTAGTTGATTAGATAGTCAAATCCTTCTTTGTCAAAAAAAAACGAAAGTGTAATTGTGGGTTCACTTGTTTATTAAAGCGTTTAAGTTACAAAAATATACAAAATTCACATTACGATACCTATCTATCTCGATGACGGTTAGAAGCCTACTAGAAAGAGGTGCTCATGAGGAGTGCAAATTTATTAAATGATTTCGCCTTTAAATATGTGTTTGGCGAAGATTGTAAAGAGGCAAATGATGCCTTAAAATCATTACTCACGGTATTTTTAGAAAGAAAGGGGAATAGAGTTGTTGTTAAGAATTCAGAAATAGTAAAAGACTATAGTAAAATGAAAAGTCCACGTTTGGATCTATTAGTTGAATTTGATGATCGAACGATGGTGGATTTAGAGATGCAGTTAAGACAAACAAAAGATAATTTGCCAATTCGCTTTAGTTATTATTTGGCTAGACTTCATGGTTCTCAACAATTAGAAGGAAAATACTACAAACAATTAAAGGAAACAATCGTCTTAGTGTTCTTTAATGTGAATCTAATTGAAAATGATAAGATGTGTAACACATTCACATTAAGGAATGAAGAAGGTTTGTCTTTTGTTGAAGAAAGTCAGGATCGTATGAAGTTACGTACAATTGAGATGGCAAAGTTAGATGTAAATAAGCCACTTGAAGACATGAATGAACAGGAGAAAATGATTTATTACTTTTTGAATTGCCACAAGGGAATGGATGATAGTAAAATTAAGGTGATGATAGAGAAGGATGGGGTGATTCAAATGTTAGAGAAGCGTGTAGAAACCATATCGGATGATGGTTGGAAAAAAATAATAGAAGATTTTCAAAAGCTGCATGAAAATGAAGAACGAATGGAATTACAATTTGAAATTGAAGAAGCACATAAACAAGTAGAAGAAGCAAATAAACGTGTAGAAGAATCAAATAAACGTGTAGAAGAAGCAAATAAACGTGCAGAAGAATCAAATAAACGTGCTGAAGATGCGGATAGACAAATTGAGCAGATGAATCAAGTAATGAAACAAGGGATTCAAGCGATGCTTACGAATGGGATGAGTTTAGAGCTTATTTCTAAGTCATTGTCGAAGAGTGAAGATGAAATTATGGAGTTGTTGAAATAGTCATTTTCTAGAAATGTGAAAAGTGAAGATGATAACTGAGTCGCCTATAACATGGCGGCTTTTTTGGTGTATAATCAAAGAAAAGGAATTAGGTATATGGTTAGTAGAAGAATATTGGGGTTTGCGATTGGTAAAATGTTGCGTCAGGATGGTTGGACTGAGAAGTATAATCCTAAGAATCAGTTTCATGTGAATCAATATGATTATTCCACTTGCAAAGAATATTTGGCTGCGCTGAAAGAGAAGTGGCAAGAATATGAGGATCCAGAATGTGAATTTGAGGCTTATGTGAATGTATCAAATTATTCGAATTATGATGATTATGCTTATGATGTAGATGTATATAGAACTCGATTAGAGTGGCGTGATGAAATGGATTGTGATTGTGAGTTTGATGTAAATCCATGTGATTTTGAATATAAAGAATATTACGTTAAAGCTTTAAAGCGGGCTTGGAAAAAGGAATTGGATCCTTATGATGAGTTTGAATATATTGATTTAGAATTGATTGATGATGTTTATGATTATAGGGAAAGAATAGATGAGTGTAGAGAGTGGAAGGATGAACATGATTCGAATGATGAATATAATGTAGATCCAAGTCAATTTGATGATGAAGATGAGTATGTGGATGCATTAAGAAAATTGTGGAAGCGTAAGTATGATTATTTTAATGAATTTAGTTCTGTAGATCCAAATAATTATTCAAATGAGGATGATTATTCAAATGCGATAGAAAATAAAAAGAATTGGATGAATAAGTATGACAAGGATAATGCCTATAAATTAGATCCTAGTGATTATGATTGTGAAGAAGATTATTTAGATGCACTAAGGTCTTGTTGGCAAGATAAGTATGATCCAAGTTTTAAAACAAACATAGAAGTAGATGATTATGATACTGAAGAAGATTATAGAAATGCATTAATACTCGATTGGCAAGAAACATATGATCCCAAGCATCAATTTAATGGTTTTAATTTCGATAAATTTACAACTATTGATGATTATCTAGTAGAATTAAATGATCGATTCAATTGGATCAAAGAATGTGATGCAGAAGGTAAATATTCTAAGATAGATGCTTCGAATTATGATAATCTCATTCAGTATAAGCATCAAATCAATTTAAGAAAAGCATGGAAAAACAAGTATGATCTAAATAATGAACATACAAACATTGATCCTTGTGACTACAATAGTGTAGAAGAGTATCATGAGACAATAAAGAATTTTGATAAGAAATCTTAAATTTTCTTGACCTTGTCCGTATATGGTTGTCTACTCTGAGTAGATACAGTAATTACGGAGGCTTTATGAGCAAAAATCTAGTGATTGTTCTTTCGGATGAAGAATATAATGAAAATCATAAATTAGCAGCTGAAAAGGGAATTAATGCATCAAAATTTACGTATGATAAACTTTTTCCTGAACAAGATAACTTTGAAATGAAGTGGAATCAGGTATTAATGAATATTGATTCTTAACCTGTTGGAGCAACATTTGATATTAGTACGATTGTAGGAATAGATATATGGCAGATTTATGATTGAGGGACAAAACTAGCCTTAGCCAGAACTTTAAAAAGAAAGATTGATGATGGAAAAATACATGAAGTAGTTCATCTTGTTTTACCTAATGACTTTTCAAATTTATTATGTTGTACGACTGATATTATTTATAATTTGATTCCTTTGATTCCTTTTAATCTTGTAGAATATAGACAACTTATATTTTCGAGTTATAATAGGTTGACTAGTGATCAATTGGCTAAAAAATGCGATAAAGAATGTAGATGTATTGTAGATTGAATATAGCATTCTAAAATGAATGTTTTAATCAGTAACAAATGATTGACATATAAAGGCAGGTTTTCAATTAGAATCTGTCTTTTTGTGTTAAAATTATGTTGTTATAATTTCTGTTTTATTTTTTAGGGTGGTTATATGTCAGTTGTTTTAGATAATAATAAAATTGGTGCTGTAGGAGAATATGTTAAAGAGAATACAAAAGATGGTTCTGTAATAACAATTTCGTCACCTATCTTTACTATTTATGCTTTTGAGGAGCTTAGAAAAGTATTAGAGAAGAGTGGTAAATTTAAGTTTTTATTTAATGAGCCTACATTTATTAAGCGTATTATTGCCAATGATAAAGAGGTTAAAGAATTTGAGCTTCAAATGCACCAAAGAGAAAGAAATGTTTCTGAGTTTAATTTGGAGATTGGATTAAAGAATAACTTGGATCAGAATCAAATTGCTTCTAAGTGTTATAGTTTTATTAAAGAAAAAGGTGAAATCAAATCTGTAGTTAAGTCAGGTTCTGTTACACCTAGTAATATTCTGGTTGAAAATAGAGATGGTAGTTACTTGATTCAAGGAAATAACGTTGCCTTTTCAAAGGATGGTTTAGGATATACAAATCAAATTCGTTTTGATTTTAATACGGTTAGTGATGATCAACAGATGATTGAACAATATCATATGTTTATTAATCAAATTTTTAATAATGAAGATATTGTAACGGATGTTAAAGATGAGTTGTTAAAGCATTTATCCAATTTGTATAAAGAAAATTCTCCGGAATTACTTTATTATTTGACTCTTTATAATATTTTTGGTGAAAAGCTATTGAATATGGATGATATGGCTAGAGTCAAAGAGCGTACAGGTATTAATAAAACCAAAATATGGAATGCTTTATATAATTTCCAGCATGATGCAGTAGTAGGAGCTATTAAAAAGCTTGAACTATATAATGGATGTATTATTGCGGATTCTGTTGGGTTGGGTAAGACTTTTGAAGCCTTAGCAATCATTAAATATTATGAGTTAAGAAATGATCGTGTGTTAGTTCTTTGCCCAAAGAAATTACGTAGTAACTGGACTGGTTATAGAGAAAATAGTACGACAAACTTCTTAGCAGAGGATCGCTTTAACTATGATGTATTGAATCATACGGATTTATCCCGTGATAAAGGTAAATCGGGCGATATTAATCTAGAAACAATCAACTGGGGTAACTATGATTTGGTTGTGATTGATGAATCGCATAACTTTAGAAATAATACGGCTTTAAAAGGCAAAGAGACTCGTTATCAGAAATTGATGAATCGTATTATTAAGAGTGGTGTTAAGACAAAAGTATTAATGCTTTCAGCTACACCGGTAAATAATAGATTGGCAGATTTAAAGAACCAGATTATGTTTATTACAGAAGATAAAGACGATGCGTTTAAAGAATCAACGGGTATCAATAGTATTGAAACAACGCTTCGTGTAGCTCAAGCTAAGTTTAAGGAATGGTCAAAGCTTCCGGAAGAAAAACAAACGACGGCAAATCTTCTTCCAATGTTAGATTATAATTTCTTTAATTTGTTGAATACAGTAACGATTGCTCGTAGTAGAAAACAGATTCAGACTTATTATGATACAAAGGATATTGGTGAGTTTCCAACTCGTTTAAAACCAATTTCGGTTAAGTCGGATATAGATATTAATAAAAAGTTTCCTGCATTAAGTGTAGTTAATGGAATGATTGCCAAATTACATTTATCTATTTATTCTCCAATGCTTTATGTACTTCCTAGTAAACTGGCTTATTATGAAGAATTATATGACCAAGAAGTAAAGGGTGGTGCCAGCAAGTTTAAGCAGGTGGATCGTGAAAAGAATATTGTTAATTTGATGCGAGTGAATATTTTTAAACGATTGGAGAGTTCTATTAATTCATTTACTTTGACTTTAGAAAGAATCCTAAAACAAATTGAAATTATGATGGATATCCTGGACAAAGGACAAAGCTATGATTTGGACAATGATACATTTTCAGATGTAGAAGATGATGACTTTGATTATGAAGTAGGTGGCAAGATCAAAATTAAGGTAAAAGATTTAGATGCCTTAAGATTAAGAGAAGACCTTGCCGAAGATCGTCAGATATTAGAAGAATTACTATATCAATCTATTGATGTAACTCCGGATAAGGATAGTAAGTTGTTGGATTTAAAGAATCATATTTCTAAAAAGATCAATAATCCAATTAACACAAGCAATAAGAAGATTATTATCTTTACATCTTTCTCAGATACAGCAGAGTATTTATATGCCAATATTCATAATTGGCTATTAAAAGAACATGGATTATATTGTGGATTGGTTACAGGTGGTAGTGGTGTTCGAACAAATTTAAAGACAGTTTCAAATCAATTTGAAGAGATCTTAACGCACTTTTCGCCTAGATCCAACCATTTGGATGTAAATAAAGAACAAATCGATATATTGATTGCGACAGATTGTATTTCAGAAGGACAAAACTTACAGGATTGTGATTATTTGATTAACTATGATATTCACTGGAATCCAGTAAGAATTGTTCAAAGATTTGGACGTATTGATCGTATTGGTTCTATCAATAAAGTGATTCAGTTAGTGAATTTCTGGCCAAATATGGAATTAGATGAATATATTAATCTAGAACATAGAGTTAAAAATCGAATGGTTATGTTGGATTTATCAGCTACTGGTGATGATGACTTATTGTCAGCAGAAAGTAAGAACCTGGAATATCGTAAGAATCAGTTAAAACAACTTCAAAATGAAGTGTTGGATGTTGAAGATTTACAGGGTGGTATTTCTATCACAGACTTAACTTTAGATGATTATATTATGTCTTTGGATCGTTTTATGAAAAAAAATCCAAATGTATTACAGAAATATCCAACTGGTGTTTATGCAGTTACAGATATTCCGGCTAAGAATAAAGAAGAATGTGTTGAAGGTGTTATTTATTGTTTAAAACAAAAGAAACATACGGATAGCCAGGAATTAGCTACTTCTTTATATCCTTATTATTTAGTGTATGTAAATTCAGATGGTTCGATTCATGTAAAGAATACGAATCCAAAGAAGATATTGGATTTATATAAAGTGTTGTGTCAGACAAAGAGTGAACCGATTGAAAGTCTTGTTAAGAAGTTTAATAAGAAAACAAAGAATGGTTCAGATATGTCTGAATATACGGATTTATTAGAAAAAGCTGTTTATGACATTAAGGGTATTGTAGAGCAAAAAGGAATTCAATCTTTATTCCAATTAGGGCAGGCAACTTTATTAGACAATACAGTAAGTGGATTAAATGATTTTGAATTAGTATCATTTTTGGTGGTGGAATCATGAGT
>CAKSGI010000108.1 GCA_934454005.1 uncultured Eubacteriales bacterium
GTTGAAAGAGGTGTATGTATTGGAAAATTAGTTTAGAAAAAGGTTATCTAAATTTTTCATTTCTTCTTTAGTTTGCTCATTTTCCAAAAAACTCCAAGAATACAACATAAATCCATTACATCCCAAATTTCTAGAGTATTCAACTTGAGTCTTTATAATATTATTTGATTTTTTCCAAGATTCTTTATCGAGGCCTGAGTTCGCTTTATAAAGAGCAAGACCGATATATAAATTTGTTTCTTTGCGTTTAATGATTGATTTCCAATCGTTAAATGATTTATCAAACGTTAATATGGGATTTTCAAAATTTACATATATTTGTGGGCATAAATAATCTACGTATCCCTTTTTGCTTCCCCAACTATAAACATCAGCACCCATTTTTATATCGTTATCAATATTACATTGGGGAGAAATTCCAAATTGTAGGTTTTTATTTACAGATTTAATTTTACTGTAAACTCCGGTTATTAAAGAATTTATATTTGTAATTCTCCAGTCAATTAAACTTAAGGCAGTAGAATTTGGAGATAGTTCCGAAATGTACTCATCATATGAGGTTTTGTCTAAATCTGGACTTTCAGTTGGATAAAAATAATCATCAAAATGTATACCATCAACCGGATAATTTTCTATTATTTCGGCAATACCGTTTATTAGCATAGATCTAACTTCTGGATATGCCGGATTATAATATTTGTTCCCATTCCAGTCTAAGACATACAAGTTATGTTTTGGATCATCATCATTTCTCCATATATTGTATGGATTTGAATCTGATAAAATTTCTGGTGCATTATTGAGTTGAATCCTTAGAGGATTTACCCAGGCGTGGAAAGTCATTCCGGCATCATGAGTGGAATTTACCATATACTCTAAAGGGTCAAATCCGGGATCTGCACCCTGGGTCCCTGTTAAAATGTGAGACCAAGGATATATTGAGGATTTGTATAGTGCATCTCCGTGTGAACGAACATGAACTATCATTGTATTTATTCCATGCGATTTGGATACTGATAATATTTTATCGAATTTTTCTTTAAAGTTTTCTTGTGTACAGTTAGATTGTACATTTAAATCCATAAATGGTACCCATATAGCCCGCATTTCTCCTTCTGGTAATGTGTTTTTTTGTTTGTTTTTGAATTTGGGGTATATTGGCAAGTTTTCGATTATTCCCCCGTTGGAAGGGCTTTGATTATTATTTTTTACAATTATGATTGTTGTTGTTAGTATAGCTATGCATAGGATTATTGGTAATATATTTTTTATACTTTTGTTTTTTATCTTCATTTTTAGCACTCCACTTTTAAAATTCTTTTAATAGCACATTTTAATTTATAGTATTATATGTGTATAAAAATACCTAATATAAAAAATTTTTTGGTAGAGGTGGTTTTTTGATTTCTGTTGGAATAGATTTAGTAGAAATAAAAAGAATATCAAAGTCTATGAAAAATCCTAATTTCTTAAAGAAGATATTAGGAGAGAATGAGTACTTAGAGTTAGAAAAAAGGAATTTTTCTGTACAGAGTGTAGCAGCGAGTTTTTGTGCTAAAGAAGCTTTCTCGAAGGCTATTGAAACGGGAATAAGAAATTTTGGCTTCAAAGAGGTTGAACTTTTAAGAAAAGAGAGTGGTTTGCCATATTTTAAATTTAATGGAAGTGCTTTAAGGATAGTTGAAGATAACAAATTAAGTTTTAGTGTAAGTGTTACTCATACAAAAGAATATGCATCTGTTGTGGTTGTTGCATGGAGGAAAATATGAAAGTTTTAGATTCGAATTACAGTAGAAATATAGAACAGAGATCAATAGGCAATGGTATCAGTCTATTAAATCTTATGGACAATGCAGGAAAATCTGTATCGGCGTTTATAAAAGATTATCTTGTAGATGTAAATGATAAAAATGGAAGAATAGTAATTTTGTGCGGAAAAGGGAATAATGGTGGAGATGGATTTGTAATTGCCAGTGATATTTTAAATGTAATTAATAATATTACTGTTATACTTGTTGATGGTAAACCTAAAACTTCTGATGCATTGCATATGTTTGAAAAACTTAAAAATACAAACATAGAAATTATAGAGTACACTGAGAGTGCAAAAATAGAAAAAGTTATAGGGGAAGCTGATATTATTGTAGATGCAATATATGGTATAGGATTCAGGGGCAAAATAAATGAAAATATAAGTAAAATAATAGATATTGTGAATAATTCTAAAGCCAAAGTTGTGTCAGTAGATATTCCTAGTGGAATGTGCTGCGATACAGGAATAATAGAAAATGATTTTATAAGACCAGATTATACAATTACATTTACAAATTTAAAACCTGTGCATGTATTATTTCCCTCCTCTGATTATTGTGGAAATGTATTAGTAAGGGATGTAGGAATTCCTGAATATATAGTAGATAGCTCTGAAAGTATAATGAATGTTATTGATAGACAATTAGTAAAGGAAAGTTTACCCGAATTTTTAAACTCTGCTAATAAAAAGGATCGTGGAAGATTATTTTCTCTTTGTTCTAGTATTGGAATGCCTGGAGCTTCTATTATGGCTGCAAAGGCTGCACTTAGAACAGGTGTTGGATTATTAGAATTAGCAGTGTTAAGAGAAAATTATAATATTGTAACAAGTCATTTGCTAGAGCCAGTTTTTACAGTTTTAGACTCAAAAGATGGAATTACATATTCGTTTGATGAAAAAGAGAAAATACTTAACTCAATTTCTAAAGCTACTGCATGCTTAATAGGATGTGGTCTTGGAATAAGCAGTGATACAGAAAAAATTGTTTGTGAGGTAATAAAAAACAGTAGTGTCCCGATAGTTATAGACGCAGATGGAATAAATATAGTTTCTAAAAACATAAGTATATTAAAAAAAGCATTGTCGACAATTATATTAACGCCTCATCCGGGTGAGATGGCAAGGTTAATTGGAACAACTGCCACAGAAGTCCAAAGAGATAGATACAATATTGCAAAGAGGTTTTCTATTGAAAATAATGTAGTGTTAGTTTTAAAGGGCGCAAATACAATAGTAGCATTACCAGATGGAAAAGTATATGTTAATTTAACTGGTAATGATGGTTTAGCTAAAGGTGGAAGTGGCGATGTTCTTGCGGGAATGATGTCATCGTTTTTGGCACAAGGATTATCTGCAGAAAAAGCAGCTTGTTGTTCGGTGTATTTACATGGACTGTCTGGAGACATGTGCAGAAACAAGTATTCAAAGGCGTTTATGCTACCAACCGATGTAGTAAATGAATTATACAAATTATTTTTAGAAATTAAGTGTTAAGGTGATGTAATGAAAAGAGTTTTCTGTATATTAATTGCATTAATTTTATTTTTAACCTCGTGCCAAAATGTTTCTGTAGACGGTGGATGCGATAGTATATCTAATTTTACTGCTCAAGCAAATGTTATAACTAAAGATGGAAATATACTTTGTTCTATATCTAGGGCTTCGGATGGTGTATTTTGTGTAAGCATATATGAACCGGAACAGCTTAAAGGATTAAAATATATACGTATGGATAATAAATATAGTATAGAATATAATGATCTAAAATATGAAACCAGTGATTTGTACTTTCCACAGACGGCTTTTTTTAAATCCATTATATGTGTACTTGATAGTATAGATTCTGGGTGCGAGCTGAAAAAAATTGATTCTTATGATAATATATCTGTTTTAAAAGGCAATTGTGATGTTGGTGAATTTGAAGTTATGGTTAATAAAAATACTAAGTATATAGAGAAAATAACGATTAATTCTATGAAGTTGAGTGTTATTTTTTCTGAACAACACTAGAATTTTAAAATAGCGACGGTGAAATTATATGAAAAGACGTTGTAGACTACTTTGGAAAATTTTAAAGACTGTGCATTTAAATAAATTTGTTTATATTCTGATATTTATGATTTTTGTGTTTTCTTATTTATTTAAAATTTTTGAACCAAGTATAAGTACTTATTTTGATGGTGTATGGTACTGTTTTAATCTTATTACATCAATTGGTTTTGGCGATGTCTTTGCGGTAACGGCTATAGGAAGAATATTAAGCGTAATTTTAGGAATATATTCTTTAATAGTTTTTGCATTGATACCAGGAATATTAGTTAGTTATTATATGGAATTTATGAAAATAAATGCAAATGAAACAGCAAGTGATTTTTTAGATAAATTAGAACGCTTACCGGAACTTTCTAAAGAAGAATTGAAAATTATTTCTGACAATGTAAAAAAACGAAGATATAAATTATAAAAAAATAAGAGGTTATCGCAAAAGATTTATTCTTTTTTGCGATAGCCTCGTTTTTATAGAAAAGATGAAGTGAAGAATCTTATATATTAGCAATAATATGAACATTTTGACACAGTTATTAAAATATTTTAGAAAGAAAATTATCGATATCGTTATCATTTTTGTGGTTTTCAAGATTCGGTATGTCTTTAAATATAGACCAATTTTCTACATGTTTTATTATATCTTTTGGTTTTGTTAAATAAAATGCACTATTTGTGTCTAGTGTTAGGTGAGATTCATCAGAATATGATTCAAAAGAGCATCCAAAGTTTGGGTATCTTGAATCTTCACTGTGAATAAAGTTTTTAATAAAGATTTTATCATTTATTAAGTAGGCTGCCCATCCAGAGAAATCATTAATTCCAAATTTGAATGGTCCATTAGTTTTTAAATCATGATTAAATATTATATATTTATCTCCTAAATAAAATCTAGTATCGTTTATTTTAGAATATGGCCATAATGCCAAAAGTCTATTAGGAAATAGTCCGGTGTCATCATTGCATTGAGGAACTATTAGCTTGCCGTCTGGATTCATGGATGTACTTGTGTTTATGGCAATTTTTTTGCTTTCTTTAGAGATATTTTGAACATTATGAACTATTATGAAATTATTTGATTCTGGAGAAAGTAAAGTTTCTATATCTATTTTTACATTAATAGGTTTTTCTAAAATTTGTGTAAATCTGACTCCGTTTGATAAAGGAGTATAAACTACAGGGTTATTTAAGGAAATAGGCTCAGTAATTGTTCTAGGGCTAAACCATAAATGGTGCCCAAGACATGAATGATCTTCACAATATTTGTTATTTAATGTATATAATATATTTTCTTCGTCTTTAAAGCCGAAAAATATAATAAATGGCCCTATATCTATTGTTATATCTACTTTTATTATATCATTGCTTATAGATATACATTTTCCGAATTTTTCATGATTAAATTCTATAGTTGATATAGTCAAAATAATTGCCTCCTTTTATACTATAATCATTTTTTGAGATATATCTAATCCACATTTCTGTATTTGGGGGGTTGATAAATTATATAAATCGGTGGATACTACTTCTAAATTAAATATATGCTTAGAATTTGAATTGAGATTATCGACATCAGATTTTTTTGTTATTATTGGTAAGCTGGAGTTTTTTTTAATATTTTTTAATAATTCAGTTTTAGAGCTATTAAAACCAAGAATTCTAATATATGGGATATCTCTTTTTAAATCTTTTTTTGTTATTCCTAAGTATGAACAGAGAATAATTCTTCTTATTTTAGAAAGAGTGTATCTTTTAGTCTTTATTAATGAATACAACTCGTTTAATGATTTAGATACTTTTATAGATTTATAGATTCTATTTTCAAGCCCTTCTGATACATCACAAATATTATATAAATCATTTTTATTCATAGTTCTTAACTTTGATAAAATTGCAGCTTGAATAGAATATATATTGGCAGGGGCTTTAAAGTTATTTATATTTTCTTTTAGAATTTTTGATGATGCTTTGGGTAATAAGTTAGAATAATCTTTGTTATTGTAGATTAAATTTCTTATATATGATGCACTTGGGAAATTACTGTCTAAAATAGTTTCATCGTGGTTGTTCCCTTTGCGAGCAATAGTAAATGGTTTTATTTTGGAATTTAATTTATTAAGTGATTTTAAATATTCTAATGCCAGTATATTGTTTGGTGATTTAAGGATGTTTGACAGTTTATCTCCATATAAGTGTTCAATTGTAGTTTCCCTAGCTTTAGGGTAATTAATACCAGAACTCATTTTTTCTTGTATTTTTGCTTTAACATTATTATAGTTTAATATTTCTGCTAAGTTTTTTAAAGCGTCTATATCACCACATTCACTTCCAAAACTCAAAGTATTTATGCAACCAAGACTATTAGCTATTTTTATTGAAGCATCAGAAAAATATTCAGCGGAAGATAGAGCCCAAATTACAGGTAATTCTATAACTAAATCTACTCCTGATAATAAAGCCATTTTGGTTCTATCATATTTGGATGTTATAGCAAGATCACCGCGTTGAACAAAGTTTCCGCTCATTATGGCAATAATGTGTGTAGCACCTGAATCTTTTGCCCTTTTTATGAGATATTCATGACCTCTATGAAAAGGGTTATATTCACTAATTATTACCGAAACATTCATAATATTTTTCTCCATAAATTTTAAATTAATTCAAGCATTGAAAGTAAAAATATGTTATACTATATATAATATAAAATATTTTTTTAATTATCCAGAGTTTTGTACT